>JAGCLW010000002.1 GCA_017646805.1 Paludibacteraceae bacterium
CAAGTAACAAACGATATTTTTTCAGCGTAAAATCCAAGAAAATATTATTTTTTTGTTTGACAATTATTCTTCAAGGCACAATTTTCACAAATTGAATCGCATTGCATTTTGTCATTTGTCGTTGTACGAAAAAAACGAATGAGACGAAAAATCACAATCCCTAAAGTCACAAACAAAATTAAAAATGTCAACACAACCTGAAACATGCTTTTCTACACAATTAAAAATCTTCTTTTTTTACAAAATTTAACAAATACAAAGATAAAAGAAAATATTAGAATACAATAGCAAAACTATCCGAAAAACAAAGATTTTTGAAGCAATTCATTACAAAACAAATGCGATTGAAGATAAATTTCTTCAATCGCACTTCTTTTTCTACATCAAAAAAAATCAATGACAATAAGTTCGATTTCCACTTGTACGACTTATTGCACTATGCTTTTTTTGATTCAATCCATCATTTTTACGATAAGTTGGGTCACTCGTCGTACAACTTGCCAAAGCAAAAGCGACCAACAATACAGCTGAAATAACTACTTTTTTCATTTTTTAAAAATCGGAAAATTTATTGTAAATTTATTTTTATGCGAAAGTACGATTTTTCTACGAAATAATATCGTTTTTTTCGTTATTTTTTACCAAAAACAATTTCAAGAACCCAATCATTTCCTAATTTGGAAATTCCTTGCGGTGAAAATAACCAACCTTTTGGATCCTCAATTGCTTTTGCTTCGGTTCGCATTCCATTTCGAGGATTAAACCAAAATGTTTTGTACGAACGATGTTCCAATCTCGATTTATCTATAATTATTTTATTTCCTTTTGTGGTATAAAATAATGCGAATTTCTCACCTCCCGTTCCTATTATATAATCATAACGTGTTCCTTGATTTTTTACCCACGATGTCAAATCTCGACGATTTTCCATTCTATCTTCCAACAATAATTTCAAATATTGCATTTGTTTTGCTCCCTCCGCTTCCAATGCCATTTCCCATTCTTTTGTCGGAAAATAATTTGCATCTCTATCTCCGATGGAATAAAACTGCATGACAGAATTATGACCATACGTGATTCCGCATCCGCCCGCGAATACACTCCAATACGCACTTCTTCTGATGTCATCGCTACTCCATCTGCCACAAATTGTATCTTTTAATCCTTTAGGAATTTCTTCGTAAACGGGTTCTATATCAAGAATTGGTTTTAAATTATTTTTCTCATATTTTTCTCGGATATATCTCCAAGAATCTTCACCATAACCGGTTGAATCTTGACTATAATTTTTATGTCCGGATTGAACACTATGAAAATCTATCCATTTTTCATCTGCAAACCAATCCAACGAAGATGTGCGTCCTCGAGGATGAAACGTAATCAATTGATTCGGATTATTAAAGCGAATGACATCTGCCATTTCTGCCCACAAATCCGAAAATTGATCTCCTCGAATATCTCCTCCAATAAACCAAATTATATTTTTTCGATCCGAAATTTTATGACATAAATAATTCATATACATTCGTATCATGGCTTTGGTTGGTTTTGTTTTTTTTATCACACTACCCCAAAGCGGAACCAAAGCCACATACATTCCTCGCTTGGCACACGCATCAACAACCCATTCTACATTGTCCCAATAATCGTACTGAACGTGATCTTTAAAATCCTTACCATTAGTTTGATACGGTGTGACAATGTTTCCATTGACAAGAGCTTTATCGTTGTAAACATTTACATCATTTGCATCATGAAGAACCATTATCTGAATGACATTAAATCCTTGTTCTTTTCGTTTGTCGAGATAATAATTTGCTTCTTTTCGATTCAATTTTTTCATCAACAACCAACCTGTATCTCCCATATAAAAAAATGGTTTTCCATTGTTTTTCATAAGAAAATCACCTGATGGCGATACGCTCAAATAATCTATCTTTTGAGAAAACAAACTAACTGAAAGAAAAGATGTTAAGACAAAAATAATAAAGTGTTTGTTCATAGATTGAAATAAAGAAAAGTCAGAAAAATAGAAATCAGAATTGCAATTTTTGAAAGAAAAATTTTATCAAAAAAATAATATGCTCCAATAGAAATCGCAATAAAAATCAAAGGCAATAACAAAAAAACCTTTTGAATCATATAATTTATTGGAAAAGAAGATGTTTTCATGCCATTGATAACTAATAAAACCGAAATAAGGAAAAGAAATATTTTACTTTGATTTTTCTTGGCAAACCAAAACAAAAGAGTTGATATGAACACAATCAATATCAACAATATATTTAATAAAGAATAAAAAAACAGTGCCAAATCTTGAATTATTTAATTATACGATTAAGCAAAAATATACGAACACGATCAAATAATATGGAACCAAAAAAAATAGTCATCCAAGCTGTTGTCCAAAAAAGAATCGTATTTATTGAAAAAAATCCTTCAAAATGAGACGATATAAATTGAGCAATCAAAGGTCGTGTAATCGAATTGTCATGTATCAGATAAATCGCTAACGTGGAAGGTGATGCCCAAAGTAAAAATCGAGAAAAACGAGATTCTGAATTTATATTCAAATGTTTGAACCAAACAAAAACACTGCAAGACAACAAAACTACAAACGGATGATGATATTTATACGCCAAATAATCAAACGTTCCGACCCGATAATCTACAATACTGCAAACAAGCACTGCTAAATAAGAAACAAGTATCAAATATTTTATTTTTGAACGATATTGATTCAATTCTTCCGAAAAAACACGTATTGTCCTTCCCAAACAATAAATATAAATCAAATGAAGCATTGAATATGCATTAAATCCAATTTGAGAAACTTGTTTGACATAACCAAAATAAAACTCCAAAATAGATAATAATGCTACGGAAATCAACGTTTCTTTTTTAGAAAAATTGTCAAACGCTTTGTTCAAAATCGGAGAAAAAAACATCAAACCTAAATAAGCATAGATAAACCACCACCCTTTTTCTAATGCAAAAAAATCACGTAAACAATTGAAATCAAAAGAAAAATTTTCTTGCTGAAGATAAACGCCGAGTTGAGAAGATAAAATATTGTAAAAATAAATCGTAAACCACAATTTAAAAACCGATTTCCACGTTATCCGAATCCCAAAATAACCTGAAATCAACACAAATAAATTGACACAAATGCAAAGTATTCCATACACCGAAATAACTACTCCCATGCTTGCCGTGTCAGTCGGGAAACCGATATTAAGCTTCAATCCATGCGTCATGAAATGAATCAAAATAATCATTCCCATTGCAATAAGTCGCAACAATTCGATATTTACTTCTCGTTGTTTTTTCATTTTTTTATAGGGATTAAATCTTTTTGAGCAATAAACCAAGGAATAAATCTTTTAAACAATGGAATAAACAGCGAAGACACAACTATAACAAAGAAAAACTTTATCATCGTCGCCACAATCACATCAGAAAGAACAATCTTTGGTTCGATGTATATCATATAAAATTCCAACACAAAAAAATGAATGACAAGCAACACGATTGAATATTTTCCAACATACGAAACAAAAGGAATTTTCCCAATCATTTTTGATAACAATAAAACGGCAAGACTTCCTGAAATTCCGCCTACATAATAAGAAAATATATTATTTGGAATAAGACTTATTCGGTTATCTATTTTTGCCGAAAAACAAAAATATGCAATCAATAAGAATACACAGGTAAGAAAGAAATTATATTTATCGAATTTATTAGGATAAAGCAAATTTGTATGTTTTCTCAACATATATCCAACACAAAAAAATGGAGAACTTGTCATCGCCGTATCCAAATATAAAGGTAAATTTATATGATTTTTTCCAAGAAAAAAACCAATCATTCCAACGATTACAAAAAATATACTTGTCAACAAAACTTTTCCTTTTCCCAAATAACACAATACATAAGATATGACGTTCACTTCAAAAAGACATAGCAAAAACCAAATCGCAGGATTGGAAAATATTGTTTCATTTCTATAAAACTCCGGCATATAACCAAAAAAAAGACGTTTTAACGGAAACATAACCAAAAAGAAAAAAACAAAAGGAATAAGCAACCTATTTGTTTTTTTAATTAAAAACGTCTTTACCTCTATCCATCCACCATTTATATTTGCAGAAAAAAACAATCCCGACAATAAAAAATAAAGTGGCATTCTAAAAATTGTTCCTATCCGACAGATCAACATAAATTCATTAACATGATAAAGAATCACAAGAAGAATTGTCAATCCCTTTGCCAAATCAATAAAATCAATATGTTTTTTTTTAGAATCTATCATTATTTTCCTAACAAAATTCGTTTTATATCATTCAATTTATTCAACGCATCTATTGGCGTCAAATTATCCACATTTACATTTAAAATTTCATCTCTAATGCTCTCAAGCAAAGGATCATTAAGTTGAAAAAAACTAAGTTGATAACCTTCTCTCGTTGTCGCCAATTCTGCCAAATCTTTCGCTTGAATATTAGATCCTTGCCGACCATTGACCGACTCCAATTGTTGCAAAATCTCGTTTGCTCGTTTCACAATCGTCTTAGGCATTCCCGCCATTTTTGCCACATGAATCCCAAAACTATGCTCACTTCCTCCCTTTTCCAATTTGCGAAGAAAAACAATCTTATTATCCAATTCTTTAACCGAAACATTGTAATTTTTCACTCTTGAAAAAGATTTTGCCATTTCGTTCAACTCATGATAATGTGTGGCAAAAAGAGTTTTTGCTTTCGCCGAAGAATGCTCGTGAATATATTCTACAATAGCCCATGCTATCGAAATTCCATCATACGTACTTGTCCCACGACCAAGTTCATCAAAAAGAATAAGGCTTCGTGCCGAAATATTATTCAATATACTTGCGGCTTCGTTCATCTCTACCATAAATGTCGATTCGCCAACCGAAATATTATCGCTCGCTCCTACTCTTGTGAAAATCTTATCTACAATACCTATCGTAGCCGAATCTGCCGGAACAAAACTTCCAATCTGAGCCATAAGCACAATCAATGCCGTTTGGCGAAGAAGTGCCGACTTTCCTGCCATATTAGGTCCTGTAATCATCATGATTTGCTGACCGTTTGAATCGAGCAATACATCATTGGCAATGTAAGATTCTCCTATTGGCAATTGCTGTTCTATCACCGGATGCCGTCCATTTTTTATGTCAATAATAAGACTTTCATCAACTTTGGGACGAATGTAATTATTTTGAGCGGCAACACGCGAAAACGACAACAAACAATCTATTTGTGCAATCAAATTACAATTGATTTGAATTGCCGAAATATAAGACAACATCGCAGTAAGCAATTCTTGATAAATTGCCGATTCAAGAATAAAAATCTTTTCTTCTGCTCCAAGAATTTTTTCTTCATATTCCTTTAATTCTTGAGTCACATATCGTTCGGCTTGCGTAAGTGTTTGTTTCCGAATCCAATCTTGTGGCACCCGATTTTTGTGCGTATTTCGAACTTCTATATAATAACCAAATACATTATTATAAACTATTTTCAAACTTGGAATTTGAGTTCGTTCGGCTTCTCGTTCTTGAATTTGCAAAAGAAAATCTTTGCCCAATGTAGAAATTTGACGCAATTCGTCCAACTCCTTATTTACGCCACAACGAATCACTCCTCCTTTATTTATCATCGCCGGACAATCTTCATTGAGCGTTTCTTGAATTCGATTCGATATTTCTACACATGGATTAAGTTGCAAAGCCACTTGATGAAGAGTGGAATCTTCTATTGTTGAAATTGCCTTTTTAATGCTTGCGATTGTAGTTAATGCTTTTTTGAGTTGAACAACTTCGCGGGGAGAAACTCTACCAACAGCCACTTTTGACGCTATACGCTCAAGATCTCCAATTTGTTGTATATTTTCTTCCAAAAATTGTCGTAATTCACAATTTTTAAAAAAATCTTCCACAATGGAATGACGCTTTTGAATCTGATCTATATTCTTCAATGGGAACGAAATCCAACGCTTCAACATTCTTGCTCCCATTGGACAAGATGTTAAATCAAGCACGTCCAACAACGTTTTTGCTTCTGCATTCTGACTTCCATAAAGTTCCAAATTTCGAACCGTAAAACGATCAAGCCACATATAACTATCTTCTTCTATTCGATTGATAGAAGAGATATGCTTAATATGTTCGTGATGAGTATGATCGAGGTAGTATAATATTGCTCCGGAAGCAATTATTCCATATCGTAAATTTTCTATTCCAAAACCTTTAAGAGAAGTTGTCTCAAAATGTTTCAACAATCGTTCTGTTGCAGATTCTGAAGTATAAATCCAATCTTCTTGTTCGTATGTCAACATTTTTGTGCCAAACAACGATTGAAATTCTTCTCTGCAATTACGATTATACAAAATCTCTTTGGGTTGGAAACTTACAATCAATTTTTCGATATAATCTTCTGATCCTTCGGCAGTTAAAAATTCTCCGGTGGAAATATCCAAAAAAGCCACGCCAACTTGTCGTCGTTCAAAATGAACGGCTGCGAGAAAATTATTTTCTTTATAATTCAAAACATTGTCATTGATCGACACGCCCGGAGTAATCAATTCCGTAATTCCTCGTTTGACAAGTTTTTTCGTTAATTTCGGATTTTCTAATTGATCACAAACCGCCACCCGAGCTCCGGCTCTAACCAATTTTGGCAAATATGTGTCCAACGCATGATGAGGAAATCCGGCCAAAGCTACACTTGACGCAGAACCATTTGCTCGTTTTGTCAACGTAATTCCCAAAATTTCAGACGCTCTGACCGCATCTTCTGCAAATGTTTCATAAAAATCTCCAACACGAAAAAGCAAAATTGCATCAGGATGTTGTAATTTCATCTCTGCATGTTGCTTCATCAGTGGAGTTTCTGCAAGTTTCGCCATATATCTTTTTTTTTCTTAAAAAACAAAAAACGGATAAAAAAATTTTTTATCCTTCTAATTCTATTGTAACACGATCCACTTGACCGCCAAGAGGTGGATTGATTTTTGACAAAGAAAGCCAAATAGAATTCACCCGATTTCCAACTTCCTTTTTCAAAGCCGTCATTATTCGCATAGAAACGTGTTCTATCAAATGAGACGATTCTGTCATTTCTTGCTTTACTATATCATACACTTGTTGATAATTCAGCGTATCATTCAAATCATCTGTCCTACCGGCAAGTTCTATATCAACATCAAGCGTCACCGAAACTTCGTATTCAGCTCCAACACGGCGTTCTTCTTCAAAAAAACCATGATGAGCAAAGAATCGCATCTTTTCAAGTTTTATCTTTGACATACTTAAAAAAATTTTTTTTAAATATTCGCAATATCACGCTTTAAAATATCGATTGCCGCATCAATTGGTGTTTTTTCAAAATTTTTATACGTTTCAAGAATTGCTGTCGCTAAACTTAAAGCCGGAGCTGTTGGTGGCATTTGCATTGCCGATGTATTGACCAATTGAATCATATTTTCTTTTGCATTATACAACATTACCCAAGCATCACGACTGAGATACAATTGTTGCGACAAATTATGCTCCCATTCTTTTCGTATTTGCTCGTTCAACCCTCGTTGCAATTGTGCCGATGAAACATTTTTAAGTTCCTGACGCATCAACAAAGATTCCGGCTTCATTCGTTCGAGAAACAAAGCCATACGTTCGTATGCACGCAATTTTACCGGAGTTAATGTTTTTGCAGTCTCTTTGCGAAGAAGATAATTCAACCGAATTTCTTCATTTTTTGTATGTCTTTTCATCATAAAAAAAACTACAATCGCAAGTACAACCGATGGTAAAGTATAACCTAATATTTGTAAAAATATAGCCATTTTCAATTATTCAGTTTAAATTTCTTTTGAAATTTTATAATTATTTCGTTCTACGGAATTACGAGAAATCAATTCTCCCAAAAATCCCGTCAAAAACAATTGCGTTCCTAAAATCATCGCTGTCAAAGAAAGATAAAAATATGGCGTATCTGTCACCAAAGGAGCTCGAAATCCCGAACAAATAGCATATAATTTCATTCCTCCTACAACGACTACCGAAATAAATCCTAAAAGGAAAATTATTGAGCCCAACAAACCAAAAAAGTGCATTGGTTTGCCTCCAAAAGTAGATAAAAACCACAACGATAGTAAATCCAAATATCCATTCACAAATCGATTCAATCCAAATTTAGACGATCCGTATTTTCGTGCTTGATGAATTACAGGCTTTTCCGTAATTCGTGTATATCCCGCATTTTTAGCTAAATAAGGAATATAACGATGCATTTCGCCATACACTTCAATACTTTTTACGACTTCATTCTTATAGGCTTTCAATCCACAATTCATGTCATGAAGTTTTAATCCCGTGATTTTTCGTGCTGTGGCATTGTATAATTTCGACGGAAGATTTTTGGTTAGTTTCGAATCATGACGTATCTTTTTCCAACCCGAAACAAGATCATAATCCTCTTCTTTTATCATTCGATAAAGTTCCGGAATCTCGTCCGGACTATCTTGCAAATCTGCGTCCATCGTAATAACCACCTCTCCTTCTGCTCGCTCAAATCCGCAAAACAACGCCGGCGACTTTCCATAATTACGACCAAATTTAATAGCTCGAATACATTCCGGATCATTTTTTTTCAATTCCTCAATTACTCGCCACGATCCATCTGTACTTCCATCATTGATAAAAATCACTTCATACGAAAAATGATTTGCTTCCATCACTCGCTTAATCCAAGCATAAAGTTCGGGAAGAGATTCTTCTTCATTATACAAAGGGACAACAACAGATATATTTTTCATTTTTCTATATATTTATTTATAAACAATATACTTTTCTTGTTTCATCACATAAGCAATAAATGCTCCAAGCGGTATCGACCAAAACAAATTTGAAATTCCCGAAACAATCGCAAACGTGCCGGAAGTCATATAACGCATTGCCAAATCTATCGACTCCTGAGGATAATTCACTTGCGAAGTCAACAAATCTATTGACTCCTGAATCGTCCTCGCAAAAAAAGCCGGACGAGCATATTCAAAATATGCAAATTTCACTACCGAAGAGATAATCGCTCCGACAATCATCACTTTCATTGTAAATCTTATCACTTTCCCAACCGACCATTCCGACGATGATTCATTCTGTTGTACCGATTTTATAGTAGAAAAAATCAAAACCGGTTCGGCATACAACAACACAAAAGAAAGCAACACATAAAAAAAACCTTCTTGAAAATCAAGTAAAAATCGAGAAGATATAATCAATCCAAGATAAATACCACAAGTTAATATTCGTGCGTTTTGAAATGTCATACTAAAAAAAGTTTGTTCTCGCAAAGATAATAAATATTATTGATTTTTAAACGAAAAAAAAGTAGTAGAAACGCCCAATAAAAACGTCTCTACTACTTTTCTTTTATTCAAATTTCGTTAATTTTTTTTCACAATCACATCGTGTGCTCCTCCTTCTACAATACTTGTAGACGAAACCAACGTAATCTTCGCATTTTGTTTCAAATCATTCAAATTTGTCACTCCACAACTACACATCGTTGATTTTATTTTTCCCAACGTTACTTCTAAATTATCTTTCAAAGAGCCGGCATAAGGAACATAACTATCCACACCTTCTTCAAACTTCAAACCTGAAGTTCCTCCCATATCATAACGTTGCCAATTGCGTGCTCGATTCGAACCTTCGCCCCAATATTCTTTCACATAATTGCCACCAACAAGAAGTTTGCGTGTCGGACTTTCGTCAAAACGAGCAAAATATCGTCCCATCATCAAAAAATCCGCTCCCATCGCAAGTGCAAGCACCATGTGATAATCTTGAACAAGTCCTCCGTCCGAACAAATCGGAATATAAATTCCCGTCTTTTCAAAATATTCATCACGAGCTGCCGCCACTTCTATAACCGCTGTCGCTTGACCACGACCAATTCCTTTTTGCTCACGAGTGATACAAATCGAACCTCCTCCAACTCCTATTTTGACAAAATCGGCTCCGGCTTCCGCCAAATACATAAATCCTTCTCGATCAACAACATTGCCGGCTCCAACTTTTACTGAATCGCCATATTTGGCACGAATAAATTCTATCGTCTCTTTTTGCCAAATCGAAAATCCATCTGACGAATCCAAACAAAGCACATCTACTCCGGCTTCGACAAGTGCCGGTACACGTTCTGCATAATCTCGTGTATTGATTCCGGCTCCAACGATCAATCGTTTTTGCTCATCTGAAATTTCAAGCGGATATTCCTTATGACTCTCATAATCTTTTCGGAAAACAAAATACATCAAATTCCCTTCTTTATCCGTCACAGGAAGACAATTCAACTTATTATCCCAAATAATATCATTGGCTTCTTGAAGCGTGATTCCGACTTCTGCCTTAATCAATTTTTCGTATGGCGTCATGAAATTCTTTACTTTCGCCGACATGTCGTCTCGCGTAGGACGATAATCACGCCCCGTAAGAATACCAAGCAATTTACCATTTGACGTGCCATCAGCAGTGATTCCAAACGTAGAAAATCCCGTTTTTTCTTTCAATGCCACTGCATCGGCAAGAGTAGATTCCGGAGTTAAATTAGCTCGAGAAGTTACAAATCCTGATTTGTAATTCTTCACTTTACGAACCATTTCTGCTTGACTTTCAATACTTTGCGAACCATAAATAAACGAAAGACCGCCATTCTTTGCCAATGCGATAGCCATGCCATCATCCGAAACCGATTGCATGATTGCTGACACAAAAGGAATATTGAGCGAAATTGCACTTTCTTCTCCTTTTTTGAATTTTACGAGTGGAGTACGCAAATTAACAGATGTAGGCACACATTCTTTAGATGTAAAACCTGGAATTAGCAAATATTCGCTAAAAGTTCGAGAAACTTCGTTTAAGTAATGAGCCATAATTTTTTATATCATTTGTTGATTATTATTTTCAAAGAAAAATTTTGCAAAAGTACAAAAAAATAAAGGATTCAACAAATTTGATATTGCTTTTTTTGATAGGATTTTCCACAACAAAAAAAAATCCCCTCACTTTCGTGAGAGGATTTTTTATCTTAAAAGAAATCTAAATTATTTCTTTTTCAAAGTCATTGTTACTCCTTCAAAATCTGAGTAAAGAAGAGTTTTTGGTCCATCACCTTCTATAGTAGCAAGGAAATCAGGAATAACAACCTTATTGTCTACTAAAGTATAACCTACATAAGTATCTGGTTTTCCATATTCATCTCCAGAAAATGCCATATAAACATCAACCTTACGAATATCATCGCCTCCAAACACCAACTTCAATTGAAATCCATCAGCATCTTCTCCTTCAAAAGTCGCACCTTGAAGATCTGCAAGAGTAAGTTCTTTATCTTCTGCACAAGAAGTAAATGCAAACATAACTGCCAATGTCATAAACATTGAAAAAAGAATCTTTTTCATAATAAAAACTTATTTAATTGTTAATAAAATTCATTTTAATTTTTTAGAGTATTCATCAAAGTTTTCTTTTGTCCAACAGTTAAACCTTTAGCACTCTTAATAGCTGCTTCTGCTGCTTTTTTCTCACCAACAGTCTTTGCAGCTTCTACTTGAGCTAAAAGTTGATCATAAACAGAAACTACAGCAGCTTCAGCTTCTTTAGCTTCTTCTTTTACTTCAGCAACAACTTCTTTTACTTCTTCTTTTGTTGCTTCAACTTTTGCTTCAGCTTTTTTCACTTCTTTTTTTACAGCTACTTCAGCAGCTTTTACTTCTTCTACTACTGCCACTGTGTCTGCTACAGAATCTACAGCAAGAGAATCAACTACTACTGAATCAACTACAGCTGAATCCATAGCAGTAGAATCTACAGCTTCTGCTTCAGTACTTTTTGCACAAGAAACCAATGCGATTGATGCAAGTGCTGTTGCGAAAATAAATAATTTTTTCATTGTAATAAAAATATTAAAAATTGTTTAACTAAAAAAAATCAAAAAAAAGATTTTGATGTGTTCCACTTAAACACAAGGGCAAAGATAATTATTATTTTTAAAAATCCTACAGAATTTAGAAAAAATTACCTCAAAAAATAACTATTGCACAAAGCGGACATTTTTGAGAATGAAAAAAACAAAAAACTTTTCTTTTTGACCAAATATTTGTTTTTGTCCGTTTTTTTTTCACTACATTTGTGTGGCAAAAAAAAATACTAACCTTATACATAAACAGATTATGAATATTGTAGATCGTTTTTTTTCGTACGTGAGTGTAGATACGACTTCGAGTAATGAAACAGGTACGACACCAAGTACAGAAGGACAATTGATTTTGGCAAAAATGCTTTGCAAAGAGTTAACAGAAATCGGTTTGACGGAAGTGAATTTGTCTGAATATGGATATGTCACGGCAACACTTCCTGCAACGCAAGGATACGAAAACGAGCCGGTTATTGGTTTTATTGCTCACATGGATACAAGTCCTGATGCAAGTGGAAAAAACATCAAACCTCGCATTGTAAAAAATTATGATGGAAAAAATATTCTCTTGAATGAGGAAAAACAACTTTATTTGCGAACAGAACTTTCTCCCGAAATCAAAAAATATCTTGGCGAAGATCTTATTGTTACGGACGGAACAACTTTGCTTGGAGCCGATGATAAAGCCGGAATCGCAGCAATCGTGACTGCAATGGAAAATCTTATGAAAGACACTTCTATTCCTCACGGAAAAGTTCGCATTTGTTTCACTCCCGACGAAGAAATTGGCGAAGGAGCAGATCATTTTGATATAGAAGGATTCGGAGCTGATTTTGCATACACTGTTGATGGCGGTCGTTTGGGCGAAATAGAATACGAATGTTTTAATGCCGCAAGTGCGGTGGTTCGATTGCGTGGTCGAAATGTTCATCCCGGATATGCAAAAGGGAAAATGCTAAATGCAATCACACTCGGAATGGAATTTGCCAACCTCATTCCTCCTACAGAAGTGCCCGAAGTGACACAAAAACGCGAAGGATTTTTTCATCTGAACAATTTGGACGGAAATGTGGAGACTTGCACGCTTTATTATCTCATTAGAGACCATTCGGAAGAAGCGTTCAAAGAACGTATCCGAAAAATGGAAGTAGCGGCAGACTTTATGAACAAAAAATACAATCGCGCGGTTTGTGTAGTCACTTTCCGCGAGCAATATCGTAATATGAAAGAAAAAATCGCTCCACAAATGCATATCGTAGAACGAGCAAAAAATGCCATGCGAGAATTAGGACTTCGACCAAAAGAACGTTCTATTCGAGGCGGATCAGACGGAGCAAAATTGTCATTCATGGGACTTCCTTGTCCGAACATTTTTATGGGAGGACACAATTTCCATAGTCGCATGGAATATTTGCCAATAAAATCACTTGAATTATGTGAAAAAATGATTATCAACATAATAAAAACGAATAAATAAAATGAAAATAACACGAATTTTTGATATTCCAGAACGATATTTAAAACTCTATCCGGATCAATCGATTGCATTTGGATTCAAAAAAGACAAAGTTTGGCAACACGTTAGTATTCAAGAATATAATGATCGTATCAAATATCTTTCGTACGCTCTGATCAATTTAGGAATCAACGAAGGCGATAAAGTTGCCATCGTATGCGGAAGTCGTGTAGAATGGAATATTATTGACATGGCGGTTATGTCTGTCGGAGGCGTTTCGGTTCCTATCTACCCTACTATCAGTGCTGCCGATTATGAATATATATTTAAGCATGCAGACATCAAACTTGCTTTTGTAGAAGGAAAAGAGTTGCAAACGAAAATAAAACCATTATTCGGTGTTTTACCGGAATTGAAATGGATTTATACGTTTACCAACCAAGGAGAATTTCCAACTTATGAAGAATTGGAATTGTCAGGGAAAAATTTTCCGCAAGAAGAAGAACTTCTTCGTAGAAAAAACAACATTGCCGGAAATGATCTTGCCACATTGGTTTACACATCAGGAACAACCGGAAATCCTAAAGGCGTAATGCTCTCTCATAGCAATTTTGTCAATCAACTATTAGGATTAGAAAAAATTCCAGCAAAAACAACGAAAAGAGCGCTTAGTTTCTTGCCTATCTGTCATGTGTATGAACGCATGATTGTATATTTGTATCAATATCTTGGAATTTCTGTCTTTTATGCCGAAAGTCTGGCAACCATTGCAGAAAATATCAAAGAATTGAATCCTCAAATGATGACTTGTGTGCCAAGATTGCTTGAAAAAATTCAAGATAAATTGTACGCTACCGGACTCAAATTACCGAAATTACAACAAAAACTCTATTTCTGGGCTTGGAAAGTTGCTGAGAAATATGAAAATACAAATCGCTCTTGGTGGTACGAACTAAAACACGCAATCGCCGACAAACTGATTTTCAGCAAATGGAGAGCCGGAATCGGAGGCGATTTTGATATTGTCGTATCCGGAGGTTCTGCTATCAAACCCGAAATGTCTCGCTTTTTTTCCGGAATCGGAATGCCTGTGTACGAAGGATATGGATTAAGTGAAACATCTCCTGTAATCGCAGTTTGCCATCGCGAACCGGAAACAAGAAAAGCAGGATATGTTGGTATCGCACTTTCCGGAGTAGAAATAAAACTTGACGAAAACACAAAAGAAATTTGCTGTCGTGGACACAACGTCATGTTAGGTTATTACAAAGATGAAGAAAAAACTCGCGAAGCAATTGATGCAGAAGGTTGGTTTCATACCGGAGATACTGGAGAAATGGACGGAGCTCGATTGAAAATTACCGGACGTATCAAGAGTTTGTTCAAAACTTCTTTCGGAAAATATATCAATCCTGAATTTGTAGAAGAAAAATATGGCAATTCTCCTCTCATCGAACAAATCATGGTTGTGGGAGAAAATCAAAAATTCGCCGCAGCATTAATTATTCCAAATTTTGAAAACCTAAAAACGTGGGCAAAAGAAAACGGAATTACTTATGCTTCGAATGAAGAACTCGTCAACTTGAAAGAAGTAAATAAAATTATTCTTGACGAAATAAAACAACGCAATCATCTTCTTGGAGAATGGGAACAAGTGAAAAAAATCAAATTATTAGCAGACGAATGGACTACAGCCAACGGAATGCTAACTCCAACATTGAAAATGAAACGTCCTATTATTCAAAAACATTACAAAGAAGAAATCCAAAATTTATTTAACTAAGAAAAAAAGAACCGATTTTTTATCGGTTCTTTTTTTTATCTCTTTTTGGAAATTCCTCCTATTTTTTCTATCTTTGTGTGATATTATTTTTCATTTTTCCCCAACAAGAAAAATTTATGGAAATCATTTCTCTAATAAAAGGATATTCCCAAGAATTTATAAGTTTGTGTCCTTGGGTGACGGCATTATTCGCTTTTGTCATTGGATATGCCTGTATGCCGCTGATTTTAAAAATTGCCATACGAAAAGGATTGGTTGTCAAACCAAACAAACGAAGTTCTCATTCCGGTCGTATTCCAAACATTGGCGGATTGAATATATTCACATCCTTTCTTATCGGATATTTATTGTGTGTATTTCCGGCCGAAAATTCTTTTGAAATCAACGCAACAAACACTACAATGTTTGCGACCTTTTACATTATTTTCTTGGTTGGTTTCATAGATGATTTATTAGCAATATCACCAAAGAAAAAATTATTTGGGGAACTAATCGCCACCTTTATACTAATCGTCATAGCTGATGTCCGACTAAAACACTTTTATGGATTTTTGTTTCTTAGCGATGTCTCTACCGGTTGGTACGTTCTTTTAAGTTGGGCTTGTTCTGCCTTTTTGTATTTACTCATAATCAATGCGATAAATCTCATCGACGGAGTTGACGGATTAGCAACCGGAATCGGAATGACAATCTGTGCTTTTTTCGGTATTTATTTCCAACTTGTAGGAGAAACCAATTTATCAATCATGGCCTACACTCTGATAGGCTCGCTCGCAATTTTCTTCATTTACAATGTCTTTGGAGGAAAATACAAAATTTTCATGGGAGATAGTGGAGCACTTCTTTTGGGTACGATAATTTATATATTTGTCATAAAATTTTGCGAATACAATTCTTTGCCAAGCGTAATCAATTATTCGCCTTATTTCGTATATGCCGCTCCGGCTGTTTGTGCGACCGTTTTGGCAATTCCTCTTTTTGATACGCTTCGTGTAATGATTACACGTGTAAAAAAAGGAAAATCGCCTTTTTATGCAGACAAAAATCACGTACATCATTTATTGCTTTCTCTTGGATTCAAACACAGAGATGTAACCTTTATTCTGATTCTTGTCAATATTTCATTCATCGCATTGGCAATAATTGGAAAAGAATGGCACAATTACACTCTTGGTTTTGCCGCCATATTTTTAGCCATTTTTTACATAAAAATTCTGTGGTACTTCGTTGACAAGAAAAAAATGAAAAACTTAAAACAATAAAACAAAAAAAACGTCTCAAAAATTTTTGAGACGTTTTTTTTATTGCTTCTAAAAATTCAATTGAGAAAAAACTCGTTTTCCTTTCAGAAAAAAATCAAACACAATCGAACGTTGATAGATTTCTGCTATATTGGATTGTGTCAGTTTAGACATATTTTCCAAACGTTTTTCTTTAAACGAAAGATAATTTTTATCAAAATCTTGATGTGCTCTAAAAACCGCCTTTACATTTCCCCACTCTCCTTTCAACAAAAATTGAACAGCTGCAATTCCATCTAAAACCTTTCGTAAAAAAATCTTTTTCTTTAAATCTTTTTCCGGCAAATTCTTATATAATAAAAACAAATTATTGCGAAAATTCAAATATGTTTTTCGTGGATTAGAAACGGCAAGCGTCCCTCCTCCAACATGATAAACTTTGCTATTTGGTATGCAAACGATTCTTTTTCCTCTACTTCGCAATCGCCAACAAAGATCAATTTCTTCCATGTGAGCAAAAAATTCCGCATCAAGACCTCCTGTCAATAAATAATCTTCCCTGCGAATAAATAAACATGCTCCGGTTGCCCAAAAACAATCTATTTCATCATCATATTGCCCTTCATCAATTTCTGTTTTTGAAAATAACCGTCCTCTACAAAAAGGATATCCGTATTTATCTATAAAACCTCCTGCAGCTCCCGCATATTCAAATGATTTAACATCGTGAAAAGCAAGAATTTTCGGCTGACAAGCAGCAATATCCAATTGCTTATCCAAACATTTTTCTAAAGGAAAAAGCCAATCGGAATCTACCTGAACATCAGAATTAAGCAAGACAACATACTTTGCTTCGATTTGTTTTATTGCCTTATTATATCCTTCTGCAAAACCATAATTTTTATCAAAAAAAATTGTCTCAACATTCGGAAATTCTTCCAAAAGTATTGTTTTTGATTGATCCGTAGATGCGTTATCTACAACAAAAACTCGCACATCTTCTCGATGAGCAACAGAGGAAACAACCGAAGGCAAAAATTGCTTAAGAAACTTTTCTCCGTTAAAATTTAATATGACAACCGCAGTTTTTAGCAAAAGATTCTTATTTTTATGAATTATAAACTCCATTTTTCACACCGTATTCATATTCTTTATCAAGAATGAGTTGAACTTGCTCATTTGTAATATGCGGTGCAATATTTTCTTTCTTGATTAAAGCACAAATAAAAAGAAATATTTCCTCTTCATTTATATCAATTTCTTCTTCTTTTTCGTCATCTAACAATCCCATTTTTTCATAAAAATCACACATCAAATCAAGCACATAATCAATGTCTTCAACCGAAAGTGATTTTTTATCTTCATCTGCGAGGTGGTCAAAAATCCACTTTGCTGTATTGTCAATTTGAAAATCCATAAAAAAACTTTTTTTTATTTCGTTAAATATAAATAAATGGGCAAATGATCACTAAATCCGCCTACGTAAGAAAATCCGGAATTGGTGCGAAAAATCAAACGATCTGCCCCCGTTCGATTATCTTTTACAAACAAATAATCCGGACTATAAATATACGCGCGTTGTCCGATTACTTGCGTTTTATTTTTTCCTTTCAAGAGATTACCCGAAACGATAAATTGATCCAACAAATCCCAGCGTTGTTGAAATTTATACGTCCCTATTCCTCCATAACTTTTCAACGAAGAATCCATCAAATTATATAATTCACGTGCATTTATTTGCGTTTCCAAATTTGATAAATCCAATGCTTTGAGCGACTCTGTTAAACTCTTGTTCATCGGAGTATCATTCATATCTCCCATGATGATGATATTTTGCGGTGTTGACAATGCAAAAAGACTATCAACACGTTGGCGAACAAGATTCATCACTTTCATTCGCTGACTTTCACTTGCTATTGCACTGCCTCGACGTGATTTATTATGCACAAGAAAAACATGAAGCGTGTCTTTGTTTTTCAACATTCCTTTTGCATAAAGAATATCTCTACTCTTTTCTACACGAATAAATTGTTCGGAAATCAACGAAAATTGAAGCGGTTGATACAACAACGCAACATCTATCCCACGACGATCTGTAGATTCTTGATGCACAATTTGATAATTCCATTTTTTCAACAAAGATTGACGAACAAATTGTTCCAAAACATTTCGATTTTCCACTTCATAAAGACCAATCAACATCGGAGGTTTTCCTTCGTTAAGATTACAAATAACTTTTGACAACTGATTCATCTTAAATCTTAACTTTCTCGGAGTCCAATGATACGATCCTTGAGGTGTAAAATCTTCGTCTATCGTCAGCGAATCATCTTCTGTATCAAACAGATTTTCAACATTATAAGAAACAACACAAAGATTATTTTTTTCTGTTATTGACAAATTTTTGCATCCAACCAACAAAACAAAAAAAGACAGAAAAAAAATGTTCAAAAACCTTTGCATAAAAAAACTAAATTAACGCTTTTCTACTTTTTTTATTTTATATCCGCAACGAACCTTTCCTTTTGCTATACTTTCCAACTTCGATTTAATCAATTGACGACGGATAACCGACACTCTATCCGTAAAAACATGACCTTCCAGATGATCATATTCGTGCATCACAACACGAGCAATAAAATCTTCAAAAACATCTTCGTGTTCTTCAAAATTTTCATCTAAATATTTCATTCTCACTTTGCTCATGCGTTTTACATTTTCCCCAATGCCGGGAATACTCAAACAACCTTCTTCCATCGTCACTTCTTCGCCAAATTCCTCAACAAGATGAGGATTGACAAAAACTCGTTTAAACGTCTTATATTCAGGATGTTCATCATCTTCCATAATTGTAAGATCAATAACAAACAATCGAACCGATTCTCCTACTTGAGGAGCCGCAAGTCCAATTCCGCTCCCGCATTTATAGAGCGTTTCCCACATATCAGATATAAGTTGTTGAACTTCCGGTGTATTAGCCGGTATATCTTCCGCAACCTTGCGAAGAACCGGTTGTCCATAAGTGTAAATTGGTAATAGCATTTTATATTTTATTTTTAATAAAAATTTTTTTCTATCGATTCTCAAGATAACTTTGTAAAATAATCGTCGCCGAAATTTGATCCAAAAGAGCCTTATTTTGCCGTTTTTTCTTTCCGATTCCACTCTCCAAAATCACACGCTGTGCAAGTTTAGACGTAAAACGCTCATCTTCTTGTTCGACCGGAATATGAGGAAATTTCTGCTTCAAATTTTGTATCATTTTTTGAACAAAAAACATTGATTCAGAATCCGTTCCGTCCATCTGACGAGGTAATCCGACAATAAATCGTTCTACGGATTCTTGTTTTAAATAATCCGAAACAAATGTCATGATTTCCGAAGCATTTACCGTAGTCAATCCGGTTGCAATCATCTGCATTGGATCCGTAACCGCAACACCTATTCGTACTCTACCGACATCAAAAGCCATTATTCGTGCCACTTTCTTATTCTATTAAAATTCTGACAAAGGTACTAAAAACATTTTGAATTATTCCCTTTTTATCTCCAACTATTGACTCATAAAAAAACATCATAACCGATAAAAATGAAAAATACGACAAAAATTCAAAATACCCCATAAGCATTCCGCCTACTCCATTTTATTCAAAACATCAAAAAAATATTTGGTTTTTCAAAAAAAATATTCTACTTTTGCACTCGCAATTAGTCAATGGTCGGTTGGCCGAGCGGCTAGGCACCGGTCTGCAAAACCGTTTACGGCGGTTCGAATCCGCCACTGACCTCAGCATTGACAAAATAGGACATCTAAAAATTTGGGTGTCCTATTTTTTTTATTTTTCAATTACAAAACAAAAAAACTACCCCCTTTTTCATAAAAAAAACGTATCTTTGCGTGTTTTTAAGTAACAAATTTTATAATCATATAAAAAGAATTATGCAAAGCAAATACAATCCTTCAGAAGTAGAAGAAAAATGGTATAAGTATTGGAATGAAAATGGATTTTTTGCATCTACTCCAGACGCAACAAAAGAACCATACACGATAGTAATCCCTCCTCCAAACGTAACCGGAGTACTTCACATGGGACATATGCTTAATAATACGATACAAGACATTCTTATTCGCCGTGCTCGCATGATGGGGAAAAATGCTTGTTGGGTTCCAGGAACAGATCATGCCTCAATCGCAACAGAAGCAAAAGTAGTGAATAAACTTGCTAATGAAGGGATAAAAAAAACGGATCTTACCCGTGAAGAATTTCTTAAACACGCATGGGATTGGACAGAAAAACACGGAGGAATCATTCTTGAACAATTAAAAAAACTTGGTGCATCTTGCGATTGGAATCGCACTTGTTTTACGATGGACGAAAAACGTTCTGAAAGTGTGATTAAAGTCTTTGTCGACTTATTCAACAAAGGTTTGATTTATCGCGGTGTCAGAATGGTCAATTGGGATCCAAAAGCTTTGACTGCATTATCTGATGAAGAAGTCATTTACAAAGAAAGTCAAGGAAAACTTTATTATCTACGCTACAAAGTTGTTGGAGACGAAAATCAATATGCAATCGTAGCTACTACTCGTCCGGAAACAATCTTCGGAGATACTGCAATTTGTATCAATCCTAACGATGAAACAAAAGCCTTTCTTCGTGGGAAAAAAGTCATCGTTCCGATTGTTGGACGCGAAATTCCCGTTATCGAAGACGAATATGTTGATATGGAATTTGGAACAGGTTGCTTAAAAGTCACTCCTGCACACGACGTAAATGACTATATGCTCGGAGAAAAATACAACCTCGAAACCATTGACATTTTTAATGACAACGGAACTCTAAACAACTACGGAGGAACTTATTCGGGCAAAGATCGCTTTGAAGTAAGAAAAGAAATCGAAGCCGAACTTGAATCAAAAGGATTATTAGAAAAAGTAGAATCTTACGTAAACAAAGTTGGCTATAGCGAGCGAACAGATGTTGCGATAGAGCCAAAGCTATCAATGCAATGGTTCTTAAAAATGGAAGATCTCGCCAAACCGGCTCTTGACGCAGTAATGAATGACACACTTCTCCTTCATCCTGCAAAATTCAAAAACACCTATCGCCATTGGATGGAAAATGTAAAAGATTGGTGTATTAGTCGCCAATTGTGGTGGGGACACCGAATTCCTGCATATTTTCTTCCTCAAGGCGGATACGTTGTTGCAACAACGATTGAAGAAGCTTTAAAATTAGCAAAAGAAAAAACAGGAAATAATGATTTAAAAATTGAAGATCTTCGTCAAGATGAAGATTGTTTGGATACATGGTTCAGCTCTTGGTTGTGGCCAATTTCTGTATTTGATGGAATAAACAATCCAAATAATGAAGAAATCAACTATTATTACCCAACGTCAGATCTTGTAACCGGTCCGGACATTCTCTTCTTTTGGGTGGCACGAATGATTATTTCAGGATACGAATATCGTAATGACTTTTGTTTCAAAAACGTTTATTTGACAGGAATCGTACGAGACAAACTTGGACGAAAAATGAGCAAATCTCTTGGCAATAGTCCAGATCCAATAGAATTGATGGACAAATTTGGAGCAGATGGCGTTCGTATGGGAATGATGCTTGCGGCTCCTGCCGGAAACGATATTTTGTTTGACGAAGCATTATGTGAACAAGGAAGAAACTTCAACAATAAAATTTGGAATGCTCTCCGACTAATAAAAAGTTGGGAAGTAAGCGAAACAATAGAACAACCATCGGCTTCGGCAACTGCAATTCAATGGTTTGAATCAAAACTCAATTCTTCAATCAAAGAAATTGACGACTTATTCAACAAATATCGCCTGTCAGAAGCATTGATGGAAGTTTACAAATTATTCTGGGACGAATTCTCAGCTTGGTATCTTGAAGTAATAAAACCAACGTACGGTTCGCCAATTGATAAACAAACCTACTCTGCCACATTAAATTATTTTGAAGCATTGTTGAAACTCCTTCATCCTTTCATGCCATTTATTACAGAAGAATTGTATCAGGCAATTGAAAATCGAGCAGAAAAAGATAGTATCATGATTGCTTCAATGCCAAAAGCCGGAGTTATAAACGAAAACATCTTAAAACAATTTGAAATTACAAAAGAAATTGTCGCTTCAATTCGAACCATTCGTAAAGATAAAAATATTGCTAATAAAGAATTGTTGACACTGAACGTCATTGGAAAAACATCAAATCTATTGACCGATGTCATCATCAAAATGGGAAATCTGAGCAGCATCAACGCCAATGCAGAAAAGTCAGCAACCGCAATTAACTTTATGATTGACACGACTGAATTTTCCATTCCATTAGAAGGAAATATCGATGTTGAAGAAGAAATAAAGAAAATGACTGCTGAAATAACTTACTTAGAAGGCTTTTTAAAATCTGTTAATGTAAAATTGAATAACGAACGTTTTGTTCAAAATGCAAAACCGGAAATTGTAGAAAACGAACGAAAAAAGAAATCAGATGCCGAAAATAAAATTGCATTATTAAACGAAGCGATTGCTTCATTGAAAAAATAAAACTAAAAAACAAACAGAGACGATGTGGTTACATCGTCTCTGTTTTATAAAAAAATAACGATCTATATGATATGGCTATTAATTATATATTTTAATTTCTTAATAATAACAGCATATATTGTCAATAAAAAAAACAAACAAGATAATCTCACTTTTTTTCGAGGCAAACGGAAAACTCCTTGGTATATCATTTCCATTGGTATGATAAGTTCTTCTATTAGTGGAATTTCTCTAATTTCCGTACCAGGAATGGTTCAACAGTCAAATTTTGCATATATGCAAATGGTATTCGGATTTTTCGTTGGATACATTATTATTGCTTATATCTTATTGCCTCTTTATTACAAACTAAATTTAATTTCCATTTATGGTTATCTAAACAATCGATTTGGGCAAAAAACATACAAGACAGGAGTGAGTTTTTTTCTTTTAGCAAAACTATTAAGTACCTCTACCAAACTTTACCTTGTAGCATTTTTATTGCATCAATTTATTTTTATCCACTGGGATTTTTCATTTGTATGCACATGTGGAATTTTAATTTTTTTTATTTGGCTATACTCTTTTCGCAACGGAATAAGTACAATTATTTGGACAGATTTTATTCAAACATTAATTTTAGTTTTATCTATTCTATGTATTATTATTGAAATTATACAAGATTTAAACCTCAACTTTTATCAATTATCTGACTTAATTATTTCTAATTCTCATAATCATATTTTTGTATTTGATGATTGGACATGCTCACAAAATTTTTTCAAATACTTCTTTTCTGGAATATTCATAACCATCGTCATGACTGGATTAGATCAAGACATGATGCAAAAAAATCTTTCTTGCAAAACACTTCAAGAAGCAAAAAAAAATATAATCTATTCTGGCATTTCATTTATTCCTATCAATTTTTTATTACTGATTTTAGGATTTTTAATAATTTATATTGCTCAACAAAACAATCTTACAATTCCATTGTCTGGAGATGAAATGTTACCAGCATTTATAAATAACAATATTAACAATGTCATCAAATATGCATTCATTTTAAGTATTATAGTAGCCAGTTTTTCAAGTGCAGATTCTGCACTTACTGCCCTTACAACATGTCTATATATAGACATATTTAATTTAAAAACCGACAAAGACGAACAGTCTATAATCAAAAGAAAAGCACTACACATCGCTGTCTCTATTTGCGTCTTTTTTACAATTCTTATTATCCAAAATTTTAATACTCAAAATTGCATTATCAATATTTTATATAAATTAGTATCCTACTCCTATGGTCCATTGCTTGGATTATTTTTCTTAGGATTATTTTCTAAACAAAAAATAAAAGATTCAACCACTCCAATTGTAGCAATAATATCTCCTTTATTATGCTTTGCAATTGAAAATATTTTCTACTATAAATTAGAATATCAGTTCGGATATGAACTATTGATTTTAAACGCTACCATAACAACGACTCTACTTCTTTGTTGTTCTAAAATAAAAATAATATGATAATAAAATCTGCTGAATTTGTAATTTCAA
>JAGCLW010000015.1 GCA_017646805.1 Paludibacteraceae bacterium
GAGCCGTTTGCACCTTGAACCCTATTTGAGCGATTGGGTGAAAGCAGCACAAGCACAATCATCTGCGCAGAGTCAAATATGGGAGGCAGAAAAGACACCATTCATCAAGCGACTGCCCACTATTACCCGTGAATCGTGGGGCATTGTGCGAGGCGTGCTGCTCTATATACTGATTGGTATCGGTATTGGTGCTACGATGCACGGCTATGTGCCCGAAGGCTTCTTCGAGTACTACCTCTCGGCCGAGAATTGGTGGGGCGTACCACTCGCTGTGGTGCTTGCCGTGCCGATGTATGCCAATGCGGCGGGTATCGTGCCCATCGTCGAGGTATTTGTGGCAAAGGGTATTCCGCTTGGCACGGCTATCGCCTTTATGATGGCTATCATTGGACTATCTATCCCCGAAGCGACAATGCTCAAAAAGGTGATGACTTGGCGACTAATAAGCATCTTCTTCGGCGTAGTAACATTGTTGATTATTTTTTCAGGCTATTTATTTAATTGGATTCTATGAGAATATTGATTTTGACAAGATAAATATTTGCGATTGGCAATCGGTGGTTTGCACTGCTGGTTGCTTTTTTTATCTTGGTTTTGTGTCATTATGACAAGCGATTAACGAAGAGAAAGTACAAGCACAAGCGGAGCTTGACCGCTGGAAGAAGGTGCAAGAGGAGATGGGAAAGATGCCAAGACTATCAAACTTGCTACAGGTTGGGAACGTGGTGCAGATGGCTCGTGGAGTGGTAATAGTTGTACAACCTACGAAGATATAAAAAGAGAAAAAATTAGCTTTTTCTCTTTTTGTTATATGGTAGATGGAAGTTTCCTCTGCTATGCAACCTTCGAATAGAGATAATTCTTAACTTTGTAAGAAAATAAAATTCTACACTTGTAGTGATACTATTTATTTGCATAATCATCCTCCTTGTTGTGTGGAGGGTTTGGCTCTCCAAGCCCGAGAATATTGGCAAGATGGGAGAAAGGCGTGTGGCTCGAAAACTTAATTGGCTATCGAACGAGTACATCACGCTTAATGACGTGTTGTTGCCCACACGCTATGGAACTACGCAAATAGACCATATTGTGGTATCACCCTATGGAATATTCATAATCGAAACCAAGAATTATAAAGGTTGGATTTTTGGGCATCAAGACTCGGAAGAGTGGAAACAAAGTTTACTTGGCAAGAAAAGAATTTGGGGTTGGTCAAGCGAACAACACAAATTTAGAAATCCCATTCGCCAAAACTTGGCACATTTTAGAGCAGTTAAAGATATTCTAAAAGATGTTGGCGAGTTTACGATTATCCCTATTGTAGCGTTTTCAGATAGTGCAGACTTGAATATAACTACTCTGAATTACACTGTGATAAATTGGTGCAATTTACGTTCTGTGATAAAGTCGTATAAAACGCCAACAATATCACCCGATAACATTCAACGCATCGTAACTAAACTTTCAACTGCGAACATTACCACAGAGGGCAGTAGAGAAATTCATGCTCGTCAAGTTCAGTCAATCCATCAAAATATAGATTTAGCAATAGCAAATCGCCGATGTCCTAAATGCGGAGGAAATCTTATTGAGAGAAGCGGAAAATATGGCAACTTCTTGGGATGTTCGAATTATCCAAATTGCAGATTTACACATAAGTATTAAATAAGTAAAGAACCATATTTGGATTTAGCATCCAAATTAGTGGCATACATCTTGAACAATTTGAAGTAAAAACAGAGCGATATGCAAAAGATTGTAATTGTGGATGGCGGTCCACGAAAGAATATGAATACGGCGTAGCTGTTGCAGCGATTTGCCGAGGGTGCGAAGTCGGTCGGTGAGGATTTGTGGTAAGGACTGTGCGACTCTACGACATTGATTATAAAGGTTGTATGTCGTGTATGGCTTGCAAAGTCAAAGGAAAAGCGTCGAACATATGTCGCTTTCGGGATGCGCTATCGCCGAATGAGGGTTTTGCATCCACCCATCAAAGAAGTTGCCCCCGCCCTCTGCCAGCTCGCGCACAAATGGTAACAGCGTTTGCCAAGCACTGTCGCACATGTCTTCTGGCTTTGTACAATTCTCCACGATAAATGTCTGCCCAAGACGCATATCGCAAGTATGTTCAATGGGATTTTCGTATTGAGCCATAAGGTCTGCATACTGCGTAATACGCATCACGGTAATTTTTATCTTCTTCATCCTATCTCTCCATTTATTCTTCGTTTAACAACCGAAAAGGCCTTTTGGTAGAGTGCCGAGTCGGGCATTGTTTGTAGCATCTCCTTGAAGCGGCCCATTGGCACGGCAAAAGTCAATTCATTTTTCGGAATGAGTGGGCGTGCCGATGGGTCGAACATACCGAGAAAGCAGCGACGACCACTCTTGCGGTTCTCCACTGTGGCAAACGAGACTACGGCAGCACAACCCGATGCGAACTTCGTTACAACGGCATCCTCGGCATTGTTGTCATAAAACGCCCAAGTGCAAAGCCCCGACAGCATATCGGGCGTAGCGAAAAATACAACTGCCTCAATGCCTTGCCAATTCGTGAGCCTATCGACACTTACAAAGTTTAGATAGGGCTTTGTGGTAATCTCAATCCCAATACTCTCAACATAGTCCAGCACCTGCTCGGGTGTCTGTTTGTAATGCTCTGTTTCTGATACAAAGAGTGGTACTCGCTGGGGCATTGGTCGGAAAGCGGTATATAGTCCACCACCTCCACACTGCACATTTTCGGCAGTGAGTGTCAGAGGGTTGCCATCGCACACCTTGCGAATTGCACCAATCATACATCGTGGCACACGGCTCTCGGCATTAACGGCTGTGTCGCCATACCAAAAGGCGATAGGCATTGGCACAACCTCGCCAAACGCCTCGCGAAATTTCTTGATAAATTGTTGTGGTGTCATAACTTTTCTCTACTTAAACTCACTTTAACTTACCACTCCCTAAGCCATTTGCATCGCACGTCGATTTGGTGCTGGGTTATCTTGCTGCGCTGCGCCATATCAAAGCCATGCATCGTGCCCTCGGTCTGTATGCAAGTGGTCGCCACCCCCGAACTTTGCAACATCTGCGCAAACTCGTTGCCTTCGTCTCGCAGGCAGTCGAACTCTGCTGTTTCGATGTAGGTTGTTGGTATTTTTTGTAGTTCGTTTTTTGTGAGGTCAAGCAACGACTTTTCCGTTTCGTCTTGCAAGTAATACGCCCACATCTTTTTGTTTAATTCGCTGTTCCATACGGGAGTATCGTTAAACTCCGCTATACTTTTTGTACGCATTGAGCAATCGACAACGGGGTAAATGAGCATCAATTTTGAGGGACGAATATCGCTACCAAGTACCGTTTTTATGGCAAGAAAACCCCCTGCCGAGTCGCCAACAATGGCGGTTCGTGTAGTGTCAATGCCGAGGCTTTGAGCCTCTGAAATTATCCACCGCCAAGCATCAAGGCAGTCTTGCAACGAGGTGCCATAGGGATTGTTGTGTGCCGTGCGGTAATCGACCATCACGACTACCGAACCCGTACATCGAGCATATTCTTTAGCCAAATCGTAGTGATAAGGAGCACCTTTAAAAACGAATCCTCCACCGTGCAGAAAGAGTATTACAGGGCGTGGAGTGTTGCCACTTTTGGGAGTAATCACCCACGCACTAAACTTTTTCCCGTCAGTCGTTGAGGTAATCTTTGTTTTATTGATTGTAAGTTCGCTATTGGAACGCATACCTTTGGGCATTGCCGAAAGAAAGGCGTTGCCTATGTTTAAGACGCTACGTCCGAGCGGTGCTGTTATGCGACAAGCCGTACGAAAATCGTTGTGGATGGGATATTTGTTTTGAGCCATAGTTGATAATGGTGTAAAAATAAGTAAAAGCAAATAAATCAATTGCCGCATATTTCCTTAGTGTTTTATTCTGCCAAAGTTATGTTTTTTTTTGATATGATATAGAGATTTTAAATTTTAATTTTTATCGTGTTCGATGTAAATATTGTTATTCTGATAGATTCCTGTATATTGTATTTTTTTTTGTTGGAATAAGATGTGCTATTATTTTGATTTCGGTTGATTATTTCAGTGTTTTTTGTATCTTTGTACGTTTAATGAAACTGTAAAATTTAAAATTGTCGTAAGGTGTCTAAAACAGAAAAAAAATCTACAAAAGCTAAAAAAGCAGGAGTTTTTAAAACAATCGGATTCATACTTCGTCACCCACACTTTCATAAAGTTTTGGGGGCTATTTTTGTCTTTGTTTCGTTGCTAACGCTTATTGCCTTTGTTTCTTATTTTGCAACCGGACAAGCAGATTCGAGCATTGTAGAGCAATACGGATTGTTTGAACTTTCTACGGAGCAAAAACAAGAATTGCAAAATTGGGGAGGAACGCTTGGTGCTTATGTGTCAAATGCTTTGTTTCCTCAATTGTTTGGTATGGCATCGTTGTTTCTTATTCTTTTGGTAGGAAATATTGGGTTGCATTTGTTGGGTTTGTCTTGGTTTTCGTTGTTTAAGTCTATTATAGTGCTATTGTTTGCAACATTTTGGTTTTCAACGGCAATAAGTTTTTTCTTTTATTCTTTTTATGAAAATTATATCAATCTTGGAGGAAAAATAGGGAAAGAAATGGCGGATTTTCTGTCATTACATGTGGGAACTTTGGGAACATTCGGTCTTTTAATCGTTTTGTTTTTATTGTATGCTTTATTTGTTCATCCCAATACTTTGCCTAAAATTAAACAATGGAGCATTCAATTATTTTCTCTTGTAAAATCATTGTTTAATAAATTCAAACGAGCTTCGGTAGAAGATGACGATGTCGAAAAAACTTTGCCGATTGAAGTTGAAAAACCAAATGAAGATTTGGAAATTGTGGAAATGGAAGATGAAGCAGAGAAAAAAGATGAGGAAATTATAATTGAAGAAGAAACGGAGCCTTTGTTGGAAGAAGATATTGATATTGTTGAAATTGACGAAGAAGAATTGGCGTCGCTTAATGAAGAGAAAGAACATACGGAGATAATTGTTGGCACTGATGATGGAATGGAAATAACGGTTGCCGAAACAGGAGAGACGCTGACTGAAAAACAAATTAGAGAACAGCAAGCAAAATTGTTGGTCGAACAACAAGGACTTTATGACCCGCATAAAGATCTTTCAAATTATGAATATCCGTCGGTGTCGTTGCTTAAAACATATCCAAACGAAGGAACTCCAATTATGAATGAGGAAGAGCAACGAGCAAACAAAGAATTGATAGTGACGACGTTGCGTAATTTCTCGATAGAGATTGAATCAATTCGTGCAACAATTGGACCTACGATCACGTTGTATGAAATCGTGCCGAAAGCGGGAACGAAAATTTCTAAAATTCGTAGTCTTGAAAGCGATATTATGCTTTCGCTCAAAGCAACAGGAATCCGGATCATTGCTCCGATTCCGGGAAAAGGAACGGTGGGAATTGAAGTGCCGAACGGAAATCCTCAAATTGTGTCAATGCATAGCGTGATTGCTTCAAAAAAATTTCAAGAAGAAAAAAAATACGTTCTTCCTGTGGCTCTTGGGCGTACAATCACGAATGATGTGTTTATGTTTGATTTGGCAAAAACGCCACATTTGCTCGTTGCCGGAGCAACCGGACAAGGGAAGTCGGTTGGATTGAACGCAATTATCGCATCGCTTCTTTACAAAAAACATCCTTCGGAATTAAAATTTGTTCTCGTTGATCCAAAAATGGTGGAATTTAGTATTTATTCTGCCATAGAAAAACATTTTATGGCGATGTTGCCCGATCAAGTGGAACCAATCATTACGGAAAGTGAAAAAGTGATTCAGACATTGAATTCTCTTGTCGTGGAAATGGAAGAACGATACAAATTGTTGATGAAAGCTTCTTGCCGAAATATTGTGGAATATAACGACAAATTTGTTCGCAGAGAATTAAATCCTGAAAATGGTCATCGATTTTTGCCATACATCGTAATTGTAATTGACGAGTTTGGTGATTTTATCATGCAGGCAGGAAAAGAAGTCGAAATGCCAATTGCTCGTATTACTCAAAAAGCACGTGCCGTTGGAATGCACATGATTTTGGCAACGCAACGACCTTCGGTGAATATCATCACGGGAATTATTAAGGCAAACGTGCCGGCGAGAATTTCGTTCAGAGTTTCATCAATGATAGATTCGCGTACGATTATTGATGTGAGTGGAGCTCAAAATTTGGTCGGAAGGGGAGATTTGCTTTATCTTCAAGGTTCGGAATTGGTTCGTGTTCAATGTGCATTTATGGACACGCCGGAGGTAGAAGAAGTTGTACGAAATATTAGCGAACAACAAGCTTATCCAAAGGCTTATCAATTGCCAGAAGTAGAATCTCCTGCAGGCGAAAGTGGAGGAATGGCTGATGTTGATTTGCGACATAGAGACGTGTTGTTTGAAGAAGTAGCTCGAATGGTTGTAGCTTCGCAAAGCGGTTCTACTTCAAATATTCAACGAAAATTTGCCATTGGATATAATCGTGCGGGCAAATTGGTGGATCAACTTGAAGCGGCCGGAATCGTCGGTCCGTTTGAAGGAAGCAAACCTCGTCAAGTCCTTATTGCAGATGAATATGCTTTGGAACAAAAATTAAAATCATTGTGATTTTTTTATTTGGTATAATTATTGAAAAAATTGTTTGACGAACACAAAAAAATATGTAGAAAAATGAAACATTTGATAATTACATTTTGCCTTTTTTGCTCACTGGTCGCATCGGCACAAAAATCAACACCGGTAAAACATCCCGTAATTCTAAATCAAACAGATTCTAAAGCAAAATTGATTTTGGATAAGGCTTCTGATAAAATAAAACAACAAGCAATGAAAATCAATTTCTCTCTGCTTATTGAAGATACAAAAACGAGTAAGAAAGAAACCATCAAGGGAGATGTGATAATGAAAGGGCAAAAGTTTAGATTGGCAGTGCCAATGTCGCAAACGTATTATAACGGTAAAGATCAGTATATTTACGTGCCAAAAAACAATGAAGTTTCAATATCAACACCAACCAAAAAAGAATTGCAAGAAGTCAATCCTGCGTATTTGTTGATGTCGTATGCTTCTGATGCAACGGTGCAATTTAGCAAAGACAATGTTGCATCAAATTTTTTTTATACAATAGATGTTTTTCCGGATCATAAAATGCGAAAGGAATATTTCAAAGCGATTGTTAAAATTGACAAAAAAACATTGAATTTGAAATCAATTAAAGTATTAAACAAAAATGGTGTGCATTCTTCATTTTTTGTCGAAAAAATCGAACGAAGAGCGTATGAAGACGCCTTTTTTACGTTTTATTCAAAATCACATCCGAATGTGATTGTTAATGATCTTAGATAAATCTTTTTTTATGAAAAACAAAGTCAGACAAGAATCGCAAAGTGGCATTATTGCTTGTCAAAGACGAAGTTGTTTTCGTTTTTGTCTGATAATTTTTTTTTCTTTTTTTTATTCCATACAGATTTTTTCGGTAAATCATTTGCCTGACAAGGTAATCGTTGCTTCGGAAAATTCTTCTGACACACTGATTTCTTTTGTGTTTCCTTTGGAAGATTATTTGCAATCGTTGGACGAAAATCCTTTTTTGTCGCTTCCAATTTGTGACAATAGCAGTTGTGATAGAGGCTATCAAGTTTGTTGGTTGATTAGAAATGACAGTTTGTTTTTTCAATCGTATCAACCTTGTTCTGCGACATCGTCTTGGTGCGATCCGATTCGATTGCCTTCTACGAAAGAAATTTTTTCGCAACAATCGGATTCTGCTTTGATTTTTGCGTCCTGGTTTTCCGGAGAATTGCGTTTGCACAAAGGCGAGCAAGTCCCTTGTATAGAGCAAGTTGTATATGAAGAAGATATTGTGTTTGGGTTGGAAAATGGTCGGGTGGTGATTAAACCAAAACGATATAAAAATGTTTTTTCGGCAAAAAATCTTCAACCGGTAGAACAAAATACGCGTGACGTATTATTGTTTTTGCTTGCTCGAAAATTAAATTTGCAAGAATTGGATTTTCCTCCGATTTTGTATATCGATTTCAAAGTAAAAATCGATAAAAATGGAGTTTTGACGGTGGAGGCATTTCCCATAGGCGTGGAAGAAGAGTTGGGAAAACAATTAAACAAACAATTGCAAAATTTTTCAAATCATATTCGTTATTATTCGTTTGCTCGTGACGGGAAGAAAATAAATGTTTCTTTTCTTATTCGCACGCGATATGATCAGTCGCAGAAATATACGTTAAAACGAATTGAATAAAAAATTTTTATAAAAAATGAAACACGTTAAAGTTTTGATAATTGGTTCCGGTCCGGCAGGATATACTGCCGCAATTTATGCTTCTCGAGCTAATCTTCAACCATTGTTGATAGAAGGAAATTTGCCCGGAGGACAATTGACGACAACAACAGATGTGGAAAATTTTCCGGGTTATCCTCAAGGCGTGAATGGTTTTGATATGATGGAAGATTTGCGTTCGCAAGCTACTCGTTTTGGAACCGAAATTGTTATGGGCGAAGTGACGAAGATAGATTCTTCTGTTCGTCCTTTTTGTGTTTTTGTTGATGGAGAGCAACGCTATTTTGCAGATACAATAATTTATGCAACGGGATCTTCAGCCAAATATCTTGGTTTGCCGGAAGAAGAAAAATATCGTGGTGTGGGACTTTCTGCTTGTGCAACGTGTGACGGCTTTTTCTTCAGAGATAAAGTTGTGGCAGTTGTTGGTGGAGGCGATACCGCATGTGAAGAAGCTTCTTATTTGGCTTCGATTTGCAAAAAAGTGTATTTAATTGTCCGAAAACCATATCTTAGAGCATCAAAATCAATGCAACAACGTGTTGCTGAAAATGATAAAATTGAGATTTTGTTTGAAAATCAAGTCGTTGCATTGCATGGAGAGACTAAATTGCAAACGATAGATGTTCGTTTTTCAAACGAGAATGAAGTTCGCTCGTTGGAAGTTGATGGTATTTTTATGGCAATTGGTCATACTCCAAATGTGGATTTGATCAAGGATTTTGTAGAATTGGACGAGCAAGGATATATCCGCGTTAATTCTCCAATGACAACGACAAATGTGCCTGGTTTTTTTGCTGCCGGAGATGTGTCGGATCCTCATTACAGACAAGCAATCAATGCGGCTGCATCGGGTTGTAGAGCGGCAATGGACGCAGAACGTTATTTGAATAAATAATTTATACAATAAAAAATAAAAAAAATGTCAACTTATACGGAAGATAAACGAAAAGTAACGACTCATCGATTAAGCGAAATGAAGCAAAGAAAAGAAAAGATTTCTATGCTTACGGCTTATGATTTTACTATGGCTTCGATTATAGATGGAGCCGGAATTGATGTTATTTTGGTGGGTGATTCTGCTTCTAATGTGATGGCAGGAAATGTGACAACATTGCCGATTACGCTTGATCAAATGATTTATCATGCAAGTAGTGTTACAAAGGCGGCAAAAAGAGCTTTGGTTACGGTTGATATGCCGTTTGGTACGTATCAAGGAAATGCGTATGATGCTTTTGCTTCTGCGGTTAGAATCATGAAAGAAACAGGTGCTGATGCTTTGAAGTTGGAGGGAGGAGAAGAAGTGATTGATTCGGTAAAGAAAATTATTGCGGCAGGGATTCCGGTCATGGGACATTTGGGACTTATGCCTCAATCAATCAATAAATTTGGGACATATACAGTGAGAGCAAAAGAAGAAGCGGAGGCTGAAAAATTGGTAAAAGATGCTCATTTGTTGGAAGATGCGGGTTGTTTTGCAATTGTAATAGAAAAAGTTCCGGCGAAGTTGGCAGAGCGAGTAGCTTCCGAATTGCAAATTCCTATCATTGGGATAGGAGCCGGAGGAGCTGTTGATGGGCAAGTTTTGGTTGCACAAGACATGTTAGGGATGAATATAAATAATTTTGCTCCTCGTTTTCTTCGTAAATATGCCAATTTGAAAGAAGTAATAACAACTGCGGTAGGGCGATATATTGAAGATGTAAAACACTGTGATTTCCCTAACGAAAAAGAGCAATATTAATTGTATAATTCGTATACTAAATATTTGAAGCAACGATTTGGCGGTCGTCGAATGCAAAAAATCTCTGTGAATGGAGGTTTTTCTTGTCCAAATCGCGATGGTCGTTTGGGAACGGGAGGTTGTACTTTTTGCAACAATCAAACTTTTGTTCCCGATTATTGTGTGTCGGATAAGTCGATAAGCCAACAAGTAGAAGAGGGAATCGATTTTTTTAAACATAAATACACGCAACAAGGTTATCTTGTTTATTTTCAATCGTTTACAAATACTTATGCTCCGTTTGAACGGTTGAAGACATTGTATGAAGAGGCTCTTTCGTACGAAGGTGTTGAGGGTATTGTGATTGGAACTCGTCCGGATTGTGTAAGCGATGAACTATTGGATTATTTGGAGCAAAAGTCGAAACAATGTTTTGTGATGATAGAATATGGAATAGAAAGTGTCTATGATTCTACGTTGCAATTGATCAATCGTGGGCATGATTTTCAGACGGCAGTCGATACCATTGAGCGAACGGCCGGAAGAGGTATTGATGTTGGGGTTCATGTTATTTTGGGATTGCCTTGCGAAACAAAAGAAATGATTCTTCATACGGCTGAGGAAATTAGCAAATTGCCTGTCACTGTGGTGAAATTGCATCAATTACAATTGATTCGAGGAACAAAAATGGAACAACAATATTTGCTTCATCCCGAGTGGTTTCATTTTTTTGACGTGGAAGAATATGTGGATTTGGTGGTTGATTTTCTTGAACGATTAAATCCTGAAATTTATGTTGAACGTTTTGTATCATCGTCGCCGAAAGAATTTCTTCTTCTTCCGCAGTGGGGATTGAAAAATTTTGAATTTACGGCAAAAGTGGAAAAACGATTAAAAGAACGAAACACTTATCAAGGAATTTTGTTTGCCGGTTTATAATTATTTTTTTTTAAGGATTTTGTATAAAAAATATTTGACATATCTGTTTTTCTTTTTATTTCTATCAGTTAATCTTTTTTCTCAAAAACAAGAGGAAAAAGATTATCGTCTTTATGGTTACGTTTATTTGCCTGATCGCGAACCGGCATCGTATGCTTCGATTCAGGTAAAAGGAACTACCATTGGAACGATGGCTCGTGAAGATGGATATTATGATTTGCGTTTTCCGTTGAAAGACTCTGCCGTCGTGGAGTTTTCTGTTTTGGGTTGCAAACCGTATCAAATCAAAGTGGATAAGAAGAAAAAAGTTTTGATTCAACGGATTGTTTATCTTGAAGAAGATGCTTTGTTGCTTGAAGAAGCTCAAGTGAAAGATTTTGCCAAACAATCCAATACGATGAATCGAATTGATACAGAATTGTTGAAATCAATGCCCAATATTAGTGGGGGAATAGAAAGTGTCATTTCTACATTTGCCGGAGTTTCTTCTCGCAATGAACTTTCTTCACAATATTCGGTTCGAGGAGGAAATTATGATGAAAATTCTGTATATGTCAATGATATAGAGGTTTATCGTCCGTTATTGATTCGTTCGGGTGAACAAGAAGGTTTGTCATTTGTCAATCAAGATATGGTGGAGAGTGTTCAGTTTTCAGCGGGAGGATTTGCTCCTTCTTATGGTGACAAATCGGCATCGGTTCTTGATATTCAATATAAAAAGCCGGTTGGAATAGAATCTACGGTTTCGGCAAGCTTATTGGGTGCAAATGGATACGTTGGACATGGATTGAAAAATGGAAAATTTACACAATTGCATGGGATTCGCTACAAAAGTTCGGATTATTTGTTTAATACGTTAGATACCGAAGGTTCTTATAATCAACGATTTGTGGATTATCAAACGTATTTTACTTTTCAGTTTTCAAAACGTTGGAGTATGGATCTTTTGGGCAATTATTCTCAAAATTGGTATAGTAGTATTCCGCAATCGAGAACTTCAACGTATGGCACAATGATGTCTCCAACGGTGTTTAATGTTTATTTTGATGGTCAAGAAAAAGACGTGTTTCGTACAATTTTTGGAGCTCTCACATTGCGTTACAAACCAATCGAAGATGTTTCTTTGCGTTTGATTCTTTCGGCTTATAATGCTTCGGAAAAGGTAAATTATGATATTTCCGGAGAATATTGGATTGGCGAATCAATGACAGGAAAGTTGGACGATGATGCCACAATGCTTGGTGTCGGTGCATATTTGGATTATGCTCGAAACCGTTTGAATACGACCGTTGCAAATGCTCAAATTCGTGGCGATTGGAAGAAAAATCGCAACAAATTGGAATGGGGCGTTGCTGTTCAATACGAAGAAATTGCAGACAAAATAGTGGAATTTCAGTTGCGTGATTCGGCAGATTATTCATTGCCGTATAATCCGGACTTTTTGCAAGCATATTATAATTTGTGGTCTTCGGTTAATCTTTCGTCGGTGAGAGTTTCTATGTTTGTCCAAGATGAGGCTCGTTTTTTGACAAATCACGGAACATACACATTGCTTGCCGGATTGCGTGCTTCTTATTGGGGTTACAACAATGAATTTTTGATTTCGCCTCGTGCGACGGTTGCATTTTTTCCGAAAAAAGTAGAAGATTTGAATCTGAGATTTTCTACCGGATTATATTATCAATCGCCTTTTTATAAGGAAATAAGGAGAATTGTTACCGATGATATGGGAAATTCTTCGGTTGTTCTCAATAATAAATTAAAATCGCAACGTTCTTTGCATTTTTTGCTTGGAGCGGATTATTATTTCAAGATTGTTGGACGACCGTTTAAGTTTACGACGGAATTGTATTTCAAACCAATGGATCGAGTGGTGACTTATTCGGTGGATAATTTGAAAATTGTATATTCGGGAGAAAACGATGCGATTGCTTATACCGCCGGAGTGGATTTTAAATTGTTTGGCGAATTTGTTCCCGGCACTGATTCGTGGATTTCGCTTTCTTTGATGCGTTCGCAAGAGAAGAAAAACGGAACAAATGAATGGGTTTCGCGTCCCAATGAACAACGTTATGGAGTCTCGATGTTTTTTCAAGATTATATTCCGGGATTGCCAAAATACAAATTTCATATCAAATTTGTTTGGCAAGATGGATTGCCTTTTTGGGCGACAAATGTCAAAACGCACACAAAAAATACGACCAACAGAACAACGGCTTATCGTCGTGTCGATTTAGGAGCGTCGCGTCGTTTTGCAAAAGGAGATTTTGCTTGGCTTGATCGGACAAAGATTTTTACAGTCTTGAAAAGTATCGATATTGGTTTGGAAATATTCAATTTGATTGGATTCAAAAATGTTGCGTCATATTATTGGGTGACAGACGTTTATTCTTATCAACATGCTGTTCCAAATTATCTTACCGGACGGCAATTCAACGTAAAACTTTCTTTTAATTTTTAGTCGAAAAAAATGGATTTTCTTTCTTTGTTGCAACAAACGCGTTCGGTTCGTCGATTTGATCATTCTCAAAAATTATCAGACGAGATTTTGTCTTCCATTTTGGAGTCGGTGCGATTTGTTCCTTCGGCTCGCAATGCTCAAACGTTGAAATATAAAATCGTTAATCGACAAGAGCAATGCGACGATTTGTTTCCTCTGCTTGCTTGGGCGGGTTATCTGAATGATTGGAAAGGTCCGAAAAAAGAAGAACAGCCGGTCGCATATATTATTGTTTGTCAAGACAATACGTTGTCGCCAACATCGGTCGTCGACGAAGGAATTGTTTTGCAAACGTTGCAACTAATGGCGAAATCAAAGGGCGTTTCTTCGTGTATTTTGGGTGCTTTTGATCGGCAAAAAGTGAAAGAAATGTTTTTGTTGGATTCATCAATCGAAGTTCGCTATATTTTGGCTCTTGGCTTTGGTGTCGAAACGGTTGTGGTTGAAGATATGATTGAAAATCAGTCGATTAAATATTGGAGAGACGAACAAGAAATTCATCATGTTCCGAAGCGGAAGTTGAAAGATTTATTGTTGTAAAATGTAGAAAAGTTGTTTTTGTAAAAAATCAAAAACAACTTTTTTTTGTTTAAAATATGTTAAAAAAAATATCGACTTATGTTGAATAACATACAGATTTTGTCGGATAGATTTAGTTTGTTTTTCTACCTTTGTTTTCGTTATGGGTAACGGAAAATACCTATTTTCTTTTGATAAAAAATTAACTTTTTAAAATAAAATGTGTATGAAAAAATTATTTAAAAAATTATTGCTTGCCGTTGGTCTTTTGACTATCGGAGCAACGAGTGCCATGGCTCAAGAACCTGTTTATAGAGAATGGGAAGGTGCCGGAAATCAAATTTTTGAATTTTCGAATGTTGGAGGTTCTGGCAGCATATCTAATTTGGTTAATACTTTGACGGCTTCCGAACCTGCAGGGTGGGCGAGTTATTCAAAATCAGTTGGAACAAAAAATGCATCAGTATTAAAGTGGGATCCGGCAACAGATGAACAAGCAACTGAATCTGTAAATTTATATGGTGCAAAAATAAGTACTACGTACTATTTTACTTTTAATGTTAA
>JAGCLW010000016.1 GCA_017646805.1 Paludibacteraceae bacterium
CATAATCTTATAAATTTACGTGATAATAAGTTTTATTTTGCGTGTAAAATTTTTTGTTCAATTTCTTTCAATGTATATTCAAATTGTCGATCTGTAGCCAACAAATTAGACACTGTCTTAATTGAATGATTGACCGTAGCATGATCACGACCAGCAACCACATGACCAATTGTAGATTGAGACTGATTTGTATATTTCTTTGAAAAATACATTGACATTTGACGTGCCAACACAATCTCACGTTGACGAGTTTTCGACATTAAAACATCTTCATTTACTCCCAAATGTTTGCATACTATTGCAGTAATTTTTTCTATCGTCAATTGAACCGAATCAATCACAATTAAATTTTTTACCACTTTTTCTGCCAACTTCATATCAATTTTCTTGTTGCAAAATGTTGATTGTGCCAACAACGAAACAATTGATCCTTCCAAATCTCGAATATTATCTGTCACATTCGTAGCTATATAATCCACTACTTCCGGCGAAATTGACAATCCATCTTTACGAATCTTATAATTAAGAATCGCTTTTCGCAACTCATAATCAGGTCGCTCAAGTTCTGTAACCAAACCCCATTTAAAACGTGTGAGCATTCGTTCTTCTATATCTTTCATTTGTGAAGGCTGACGATCGCACGTAAGAATAATTTGTTTACGATTTTGATGCAAATGATTGAAAATATTAAAAAATGTATTTTGCGTTCCTGTTTTTCCTATCAACTCGTGTACATCGTCCATTATCAACAAATCTATCGTTTGATAAAAATTGATAAAATCGTTGATATTCCCTTTTGTAACAGCATTAGTGTATTGATGTTGAAACAAATTGGTCGTCACATAAAGCACTCGAAGATCGGGATTTTTTAATTTTGCCGCACAACCAATTGCATGCACCAAATGTGTTTTTCCGACTCCGGAAGGTCCATAAATAAACAATGGATTAAATGCTGTCGTACCCGGATGATTAGCTATCTCACAACCAACTGCACGCCCCATTTGATTGCTTCTTCCCTCTTGAAATTCGTCAAACGTATATTTCCAATTCAATTGAGGATCAATATCTTCTACTATCACTCGATGAAAAGGATTTTTTGATGTCATATTAGACTCATTCACTTTCTTTTGCAAATGACCAACATTTCCTGCCTTTTGTTGCACCGATTGATTCAAATCTTTGGCAATAACAATGTCATAAAACAACTGCGTGCCTTCGCCAAAAATCGTTTTTATCGTAGAATGAATCAAATCAAAATACGTTTGCTCCAAATAATCAAAATAATGCTGACTCGGAACCTTAAGCACCAATTCTTTGGTCTCACGAGTATAAGAAATAGGAATAATCGGCTCGAACCATTGTTTTATCTCCGGTTCGGGCAATTGTTTGCGAAAAACGCCCATACAACTATCCCAAAATTTTTGCATTTTTTATTTTTTCAAAAGGACAACAAAGATGATATTTTTTTCCCAAGTTTCCAAATAAACATTTTCTTTTTTAGAAAAAATATTTTTCATAAAATAAATTCTGTTTTTTGTCAGTTTTTCTGAAAAATAAAAACCTCTTTACGAAAATAAAGAGGTTTAAAAATTTAAAAACTGCAATATTTATTTCACAGTCGTCGTCTAAATCCACCGAAAAAATGAGAAATTGTTCGGTTCTTTTATTTTTTACAAATTTCTACTAAAAAAAAGACGATGCCATTTGTTTTGCATCGTCTCCTTTTTTTCTTATTTTGTTTCTAATTTTATTGCAATATTAAGTTCTTCTAATTGCTCTTTATCTACTATCGATGGAGCATTTATCATCACATCTCGACCCGAGTTATTTTTAGGGAAAGCAATACAATCTCGAATGCTATCCAATCCTGCCAAAAGAGCAACAAATCGATCCAATCCAAAAGCCAATCCGGCATGAGGAGGAGCTCCGTATTTAAATGCATTCAACAAATATCCAAATTTGGATTGTGCTTCTTCTTGTGAAAGTCCAAGACAAGCAAACATTTTTTGTTGCATTTCTCCATTATGAATTCGCACCGAACCGCCACCCAATTCAACTCCATTAAGCACCATATCATAAGCATTTGCTCTCACTTTTTCCGGAGCAGTTTCGATAAACTGAACATCTTCTGGTTTTGGAGCCGTAAACGGATGATGCATTGCTTTGAATCTTCCGCTTTCTTCGTCCCACTCCAATAATGGAAAATCAACGACCCAAAGCGGAGCAAATACATTTTTATCTCGCAATCCGAGACGTTCTCCCATTTCCAAACGCAACTCACAAAGTTGTTTTTGTGTAGCAACTTTATCTCCGGAAAGAATCAACAACAAATCGCCCTCTTTGGCATTCATTTTTTCTGCCCAAGATTTCAAATCTTCTTGCGAATAAAATTTATCTACCGAAGACTTAAACGTTCCGCCTTGTTCACATTTGACATACACAAGTCCTTTTGCTCCAATTTGAGGACGTTTTACAAAATCTGTCAATCCATCTAATTCTTTTCTTGAATAAGATGCACAACCTTCTGCACAAATTCCTGCCACATATTGAGCCGAATTAAAAACTGCAAAATCCCGAATTTGAGCTTCTTTGGTAATATCAACGAACTTCATTCCAAAACGAATATCCGGCTTGTCCGATCCATAAAATTCCATCGCTTCGGCATAAGGCATACGAAGAAATGGCTCTTTGAAATCAATTCCTTTTATGTTACGAAAAACTTGTTTAACTAATTCTTCGAACATATTCAACACATATTCTTGCTCTACAAACGACATTTCGCAATCAATTTGCGTAAATTCCGGTTGTCGATCGGCACGAAGATCTTCATCACGAAAACATTTTACAATTTGAAAATAACGATCAAACCCGGAAACCATCAACAATTGTTTAAACAATTGCGGACTTTGTGGCAAAGCATAAAATTCTCCCGGATTCATACGAGAAGGAACAATAAAATCGCGAGCTCCCTCTGGTGTTGAATTGATTAAAACTGGTGTTTCTGTTTCAATAAAACCATTCTTTATCAAGTAATTACGGACTTCAAAAGAAAGTTGATTACGCAATTCTAAATTTTTACGCACAACGTTACGACGAAGATCAAGATAACGATATTTCATGCGAATGTCATCTCCTCCATCAGTTTCATCTTCAATCGTAAAAGGAGGAACTTCCGAAGCATTGAGAACCGTTAGTTTTTCAACCACAATTTCAATATCTCCCGTTGGAATTTTATTGTTTTTACTCGAACGCTCAGCAACAACTCCTACGACTTGAACAACAAATTCTCGCCCTAATTTTTGAGCTTGATCGTTCAACTCTTTATTTACAGCTTCATCAAAAGCCAATTGTGTTATTCCATAACGATCTCGGAGGTCAACAAATGTCATTCCCCCAAGTTTTCGATTACGTTGAACCCAACCGGCAAGTGTCACTTGAGTTCCTACATGACTAAGGCGGAGTTCTCCGCAAGTATGCGATCTATACATTTTTCTTATCTTACTATTAATAAATTGTCACGTTTTTGTTTATTTTCGCAATAAGTCCGCTAAGCACTCGTCCCGGACCTAACTCCGTAAACGATGTTGCTCCGTCTACTATCATATTTTGAACTGTTTGTGTCCAACGTACCGAAGCTGTAAGTTGCTCAATCAAATTTTGTTTGATCATATCCGGATCACTTTGCGGATACGCATTTACATTTTGATAAACGGCACATGTCGGAACATAAAACGTTGTTTCCATAACGGCAGTTGCCAATTCTTGACGAGCAGGCTCCATCAATGGAGAATGAAAAGCTCCTCCAACAGGTAATTGAAGAGCACGTTTGGCTCCGGCCTCTTTCAATTTTGCACAAGCTTGAGCAACTCCATCAATCGATCCTGAAATAATCAATTGTCCCGGACAATTATAATTTGCGGCAACTACAATTTCTCCCTTAATCGAATTGCACACTTCTTCTACAATTTCATCTGACAATCCAATGACCGCAGCCATCGTTCCCGGATTTTGCTCACAAGCTGATTGCATTGCCATTGCTCGTTTTGCAACCAAACGAACGCCATCTTCAAATTTCAACACTCCAGAAGCCACAAGAGCTGAAAATTCTCCAAGTGAATGTCCCGCCACCATCTCTGGATCAAATTCAGAACCAAGGATTTTAGACATAATCACAGAATGTAAAAAAACAGCTGGTTGAGTAACTTTAGTTTGACGAAGATCTTCATCCGTACCTTCAAACATAATATCAGTTATTCGAAAACCAAGAATATCATTGGCTTGTTCAAAAAGTTCTTTCGCGTAAGTACTTTTTTCATAAAGGTCTTTCCCCATTCCCACAAATTGAGAACCTTGACCTGGAAATACAAAAGCTTTCATTAACTATATTTATTATCTAAAAAAAATCTGTAAAAAGCGTACAAAGATAGTAATTTTTAATCATGTTTGTGGCATTTTGAAGAAAACTATCTTTTTACAACAAAAAACAATCACAACTAAAATTGTGTCTTTTCTAAACAAAAAAAAGGTAACCTTTCGGCTACCTTTTCATTGTCTTATTTAATACGTAAATTCTGTATCTTCGTTATGAATTTCGTGCCAAGGAAGACCGCAAATATTCAATTGTTCCATAAATGGATCCGGATCAAATTCTTCTACGTTCCAAACTCCCGGACGACGCCATTTTCCAGTCATAAACATCATTGCTCCAATCATTGCAGGAACTCCTGTTGTATAACTTACTCCTTGAGCTCCGGTTTCTTCATAAGCCGCTTGATGACTACAATTGTTGTACACATAATACGTAACTTCTTTGCCATCTTTAAGTCCCTTAATACGACAACCAATAGAAGTTTCTCCTGTATAATTTTCACCTAAATCTTGTGGATTTGGCAGTACTGCTTTCAAAAATTGCAAAGGAACGATTTTCATACCATTATAATCAACCTCATCTATGCGAGCCATTCCTATGTTTTGAATCACACGAAGGTGGGTAAGATATTCTTGACCAAATGTCATCCAAAAACGAGCACGTTTTATTGTTGGGAAATTTTTTACCAAAGATTCTAATTCTTCATGATACATCAAATACGATTCTCTCGGTCCTACATTTGGATAATTGATTGGCTGATGTACTTCAAGAGCTCCTGTTTCAACCCATTTCCCATCTTGATAATAACGTCCTTTTTGTGTAATTTCTCGTATATTGATTTCAGGATTAAAATTCGTTGCAAAAGCCTTTCCATGATCACCTGCATTACAATCGATAATATCCAAATAATGCATTTCATCAAAATGATGCTTTGCCGCATACGCAGTGTAAACGCCCGTAACTCCGGGATCAAAACCACAACCAAGAATAGCTGTCAATCCTGCTTTTTCAAATTTTTCTTTGTATGCCCATTGCCATGAATATTCAAAATGTGCTTCATCTTTTGGCTCATAATTGGCTGTATCCAAATAATTTACACCACACTCAAGACACGCATCCATGATCGTAAGATCTTGATATGGAAGAGCCACGTTGATTACTAATTCCGGATTGTATTGATTGAATAATTTCACCAATTGATCAACACAATCTGCATCAACTTGTGCAGTTTCAACTTTTACGCCCGTACGTTTCAAAACATCTGTGGCAATGGCATCACACTTGCTTTTGGTTCGACTTGCAAGTACAATTTCGGTAAAAATATCAGGGTGTTGAGCAACTTTGTTCACCACCACAGTGCTGACTCCTCCGGCACCAATGATAAGGACTTTTCCCATAAATACAATTAGAAATTAGATTTAAAAAAAACTTTTTTTTGAATAAAAAAGGTTGTATCTGCGAAAAACCACAAATACAACCTTCTTCTTTTTTTTCAAACTCTAAGAATTACAAAGAGATTGCTTCAGTTGGACATGCAGCTGCACAAGAACCACACTCAGTGCAAAGATCTGGATCGATAGAATAGATATCGCCTTCAGAAATTGCTTCAACTGGACATTCGCTGATGCAAGTACCACATGCAACGCAATCGTCACTAATAACGTAAGCCATTGTTATTAAAATTTAAATGATTAAAAAATATGCATATTCCTATTTTTTTGAATTTTCATTCTCAAAATAGGTGATGCAAAGATAAAAATTTTTTTCGTATTTGACCAAGTTGTGATGAGTATTTTTATAACTAAACACACTTTTTTTTCTTTTATTTTTTCTTGATAAAAAATCTCTATTTTGAATTGCCAAATTTATTCAAAACGAATGCTTTTAGCCGGAGAAATTTTTGTAATCAGTTGAGATGGAACAACTAAAATCAATGTCGAAATAATGAATGTTCCTATATTAATTGTTACAAAAAATGGCCAAGAAATCAACACCGGAACATACGATATATAATACATACTCGCATCTAACGGAAGAATATGAGTGTAGTATTGTAAAAAAATCAAACCTAATCCAATCACATTTCCCCAAAATAATCCTTTCAATATTAAAAATGCTGAATGGTAAAGAAAAATTTGACGTATTCCGCTATTTTTAGCTCCCATTGATTTCAAAATTCCAATCATGTTTGTACGTTCTATAATCAAAATCAACAAACCTGAAATCATATTAAATCCAGCAACAATCAACATCAAAACAAGTATGATCCACACGTTAATGTCTAACATTGACAACCAAGAAAAAATTTGAGGATTTTGCTCTTCTATCGTTTGTGGGCGAAGAGACGAACCATCTTCTTGAATCGTATTTGCAACTTTGTAATAAACTCTATCCGAAATTTCTTCCAATTTTTTATAATCATCAACAAGAATTTCAATTCCACTGCATTGAGTTTCTTGCCATGTATTTAATTGTCGTATTTGCCCCAAATCCGCCAAAACAAACATTTTATCATAATCTTCAAAATTGGTACAATAAATCCCTTTTACAATAAATTTTCGAGCTCTGACTGATTCATTTTCAATAAAATAAGTAAAAAAAGAATCTCCAACATGTAGATTTAACAACCGCGAAATGTATAATGAAATGACAACTTCTTTGCTTGGTTGTTGTGAATTACTCGAAGGGTAAAAAATCTCTCCTTCTACAATATTTTTTTTATAAAATTGCCAATCAAAATCTTGATCGACACCTTTTAATACAATACCCTGAACTTCCGTTTGTGTCTTTAAAATCGCCGGTTTAGTTGCAAATCGTTGTGTGTGTGCCACTCCCTCAATCGATTTCAATTCCGACAACAAACTATCCGTGACATGAATCGGTTTTAATTCATACGTATTATTTGTATCAAAATTCGTAATTTGAATGTGACTACCAAAAGCGATTACTTTTGAGCGAATTTCACTTTTGAAACCAAGTACAATACTGACGCTGAGCAACATAACAGCAACGCCAATCGCAATGCCCAAAGTGGCAATACGAATGGCGGGTTTAGCAATTGTGGCATTACTCTTACCACGTATGCGTTGTGCTATGAATAATTGATAACTCAAAATCAATTATTATTTATTAACGATTTTTATATGCTTCGAGAGCTTTTTCAAGAACAACCAATGCTTTTTGAATATCTTCTTTGTTGATGGCATAAGCTATACGAACTTGATTTTTTCCCATTCCCGGAGTTGTGTAAAATCCTGAACCCGGAGCTAAAAAAATCGTTTGTCCTTCATACTCAAATTCATTGAGACACCAAGCACAAAAATCATCAGTATCTTCTACAGGCAATTGTGCCATTGTATAAAATGCTCCCATCGGAATCGGAGAATACACTCCAGGAATTCGATTCAATCCGTCAATCAAACATTTACGTCGTTCAACAAACTCTTCATACGTATCTCGCAAATAATCCTCCTCCACTTCTAACGAAGCTTCGGCCGCGATTTGACCAATGAGTGGTGGAGACAATCTTGCTTGACAAAATTTATTTATTGTTCGTTGAAGTTCTTTATTTTTGGTGATCAATGCTCCAATACGAATACCACATTCGCTATAACGTTTTGAAACAGAATCGATTAAAACAACATTGTCTTCTATTCCAACTAAATGACATGCCGAAATATAGGGGCTGCTCGTATAAATATATTCACGATACACTTCGTCGGAAAAAAGATACAAATCATATTTTTGAACCAAATTACGGATCTGATTCATTTCCTTTCGCGAATAAAGATAACCTGTCGGATTATTAGGATTACAAATTAAAATTCCTTTTGTTCTTTCATTAATAAGTTCTTCAAATTTTTCCACCGGTGGAAGAGCAAATCCCTCTTCTATCGACGATGGGATCGTACGAATCACGGCTCCTGCCGAGATTGCGAAAGCCATGTAATTGGCGTAAGCCGGCTCCGGAACAATAATCTCATCGCCAGGATTCAAGCATGCCAAAAAAGCAAACAAAACGGCTTCACTTCCTCCAGTTGTGATTATAATATCATCTGCCGCAACATTGATATTAAATTTTGCATAATAGCTTACCAATTTTTCACGATACGAACGAAGTCCCATACTCGGACTGTATTCCAATACTTTTCGATCAATATTTCGAATTGCCTTTAAAGCAATCTCCGGAGAAGCAAGATCGGGTTGTCCGATATTCATATGATACACTTTCAATCCACGAGCTTTGGCTGAATCTGAAAGTGGAACAAGTTTTCGAATTGGTGATGCTGGCATTTCAACACCACGATTAGAAATTTTTGGCATAAAAAAAGATTTTTTATTTTTTCAACTCGCAAAGATACAAGTTTTTTCGGAACATTTTTAATAAATCAATTTTCCATTACAAATAACATGCTTAACTACAGAAGAATCCGCAGAATAAACCATATTTGAAATCAAATTATGCATTGGTTGCAAAAGAACATTATTCAAATCAACCAATTGTGCGTCGGCAAGAGCTCCAACTTCAATACGACCTGCATCAATACCAAATGCCATAGCTCCGGCTCGTGTTGCCATGTCAAAAACCGTTTGAGCCGATACCGATTCTGGTCCGTATTGTAATTTTGCCATCAATGCTGCAAATTTCATTTCTTCTCGCATACAAAGGTTATTATTTGACGAAGCTCCATCTGTTCCCAAAATAACACGACAACCGGCATCAATCATGTCTTGCACACGCATTGCTCCGGAAGACAATTTCATATTTGAACATGGATTATGAACTGAAACGACTTTTCTATCACGCACAATTTCTATATCCTTATCCGAAAGATGAACCATGTGAGCACAAATCGTATTTTCATCTAAAACGCCCAATTCATCAAGATATTGAACCGGAGTCAATCCTCCATGATTCATCTTGCAATCAGCCACTTCTTGTGCCGTTTCCGAAACATGAATATGATATTTCATTCCCAATTTTCGAGCAAGTTCTTTGGATTCTATCAAATTCTTTTCACAAACTGTATAAATGGCATGTGGAGCAAGAGAAAATTGAATCAAAGAATCAGCAGTTTGCAATTCTTTTTGCTCTCTTGCAAAATCATATAATTGTTGAATCGTTTTTTCTCCGGTCACATCAAGAAATGTCAATCCAACACATGCTCTTAATCCTGCTTGACGAATCACTTTCATTGTCTCCGCCGGACTCCAATACATATCACTAAAAAAAGTCGTTCCCGTACGAATCATTTCATTGATTGCAGTTTGACTTGCCAAATAAATATCTTCATCGGTCATTTTTGCTTCATAAGGCCAGATATACTCATTAAGCCATTTGAACAATTCCATATCATCGGCATATCCACGAAGACAAGTCATTGCAGCATGAGTGTGACCATTAAAATAAGTCGGCAAAATCGCTGTATCTTTTCCATCTAAAACATCTATCGTAGCCGATTCTTCAGAAGATAAATTTATATTTTTTTCTATTTTTTCAAAACGATTATTTTTGATCAAAACATCAACATTTTGACCATTCAAAAATGTATTTTTTATAAAAAGATTATTCATTTTTTATTGAAATTATTTTTTAGTTTCTGTCCAATTTGGACTACGTTTTTCTAAAAATGCACGACCTCCTTCTTGTGCTTCATCTGTAAAATAATAAAGCATCGTAGCGTCTCCGGCAAGTTCTTGTATTCCAATTTGTCCATCAAGTTCTGCGTTAAGTCCAACTTTAATCATACGAATGGCAAGCGGACTGAGTTGCATAATTTCTTCTGCCCAAGCCACATATTCCCGTTCTAAATCTGACACGGAAGAAACAACTTTGTTGACCAATCCCATATCCAATGCTTCTTGTGCTGAATATTGACGACAAAGAAACCAAATTTCACGAGCTTTCTTTTGTCCAACAACACGAGCCAAATAACTTGCTCCTAATCCGGCATCAAAACTTCCCACTCGCGGACCCGTTTGTCCGAATCGTGCATTTTCGGTTGCGATAGAAAGATCACACACCACGTGAAGCACATGTCCTCCTCCTATTGCAAAACCATTCACTGCCGCAATGACCGGTTTTGGCATCGAACGAATTTGCTTTTGCACATCAAGAATATTAAGACGAGGAATGCCATCAGTTCCGATATATCCACCACGCCCTTTCACATTCATATCTCCACCGCTACAAAAGGCTTTGTCGCCAGCTCCCGTAAGTACAACAACACGAATTTTTTGACATTCGCGACAATAATTAAACGCATCAATCATTTCATTCACAGTTGTCGGACGAAATGCGTTACGAACTTGTGGGCGATTGATTGTAATACGCCCTATTCCGCCATAAAACTCGAAAAGAATATCTTCGTATTCTTTAATTTTTTCCCAAAAAAACATATATCGATAAAAATAAATTATTCAAAAATTTCTAAAAGAATCGGTTTGCTTGAAGGTTGAAAAAAAACACTTTGCAAATAGGTTGCTATTTCTTCTTCAGTTTTTGCAGAAACATACTGAATATCAAACGTTTTAGCAATAAATTCTGCAGTCAAATTTTGATTTGCACACAAACGATTTTCCAAGATTTCCGAAGGCAACATTTTTCCTATTTTTCTAAAAATGTTTCCGCCACGATTATTGATTAAAATAATTCTTAAATTTGAAGTTATTTTATTAAACCACAATGCGTTACTATCATAAAAAAAAGAAAGATCTCCCGTAATATGAATCGTCAAATCTGTCGTATTGCGAGAAGCATAAGCAAAACCAACCGCCGTACTCATGCTACCTTCAATGCCATTCGTTCCACGATTACAGAAAACTTTCTGCAACGGAGTAAGTTTCCATTTTTGAATATCTCGAATAGGCGTACTATTGGCAATTTGCAAATTGCATTTTGAGGGTAAAAATTGATCCAACGTAAATCCTATTTTTTTTTGTTCAACGGATTTTGTCCAAAAATCAACAAACGTACGATCCAACGATTCGTATTCAAATTCGGTTTTCAATGAAAAACGTTCCACTCCCACCCCAAATACATCTGGAGCAAAAGTCGAATCTGTCAAATGAATATGACGTTTGGGCTTATTTTTTCGCAAATAAATTTTTAATTCTTTGGAAAGAATTGTTCCATCAACAGTAATTACGTCTTCCGGCACGAAAAATTTATTTGCTTTCGCATCAAGCATCAGTTGCTCAACTTGTTCCGAACTTAAAAAATGCAATCCTTCTTCACAAAACACATTACTTCCGTGTTCTGAAAAAACGACTGTATTTTTCAACAACGATTGAATTTTCAAATTGATTTCTCTCGGAGAATTGATTGGAAGAATCAACAATCGTTTTGAAGATAATTTTAGAATTTGTGATTCTTCCGAATCGGAATTTATATTTCCTTGATATTCAAATATTTCATTATTTTGTTCAATCGTATTATAAAGCGGTTCTGACAACGGAACATTGACATGAATCGGTCCTTGATATTTTTCGACAACCAACAAACGATAAAGTTCGGATAACGTATGTCGTTCGGTTTCCTCCGTCAACAAAAAAGAATAATCGCAATAATTGGCATAAATTTTTTCTTGACGAATGGTTTGCCCATCGCCTTTATCAATCCATTCTGCGGGACGATCAGCTGTAATTACGAGAATTGGAATATGCTGATAATATGCCTCTGCAATGGCAGGAGCAAAATTCAACACAGCCGTTCCACTTGTACAAACAATCGCTGTCGGTTTTCCAGAAAATTGACTACATCCAATAGCAAAAAATCCGGCGGATCTTTCATCTACAATCGTAGTGCAATCAAAAGATTTTGATCCATCAAACGAAAGAATGAGAGGAACGTTACGAGATCCCGGACACAAAACCACATGTTGCAAAGTCATTGATTCGCAACATTTTACTAATTTATTTACGACCGATTTGTCAGAAAACATAAAATTGAATGTAACTTAAGTTCGGTTTCTTTCCACTCTTCTTCCAATGTTGATTGTTCCGTAATTCCACCACCAACATAGACATTTGCTCCATCATGCAAAAATTCCACACAACGAAGATTGACGTAAAATTCACAATTTTCTTCTTCGTCGATCAATCCTAAAAATCCAGCATAAAATTTACGATCCGATTGTTCCACAAAACGAATAATTTGTTTGGAAATTTCTTTCGGATAACCACAAACTGCAGGAGTTGGACTCAATTGAGAAATAAGCGAAAAAAGCGATGGCGTTTTTTCTGTTTTTTTTGCAAAAAAAGAAGTTTTCAAATGTTTAATTCCTCTAATTTCAATTGTTTCGCAATCTGAAATTTGTATATCAATTAAATTTGAATTTTTAAAAACTTGCTCTATATATTGAGTCACGATTTGTTGTTCTTCTTTTTCTTTTTCTCGCCAAACGGAATCTCCATTTTTGGCTAAAGAAGCGGCAAGAGATACGGTTTTTAGACAATCATTTTGTTTAGATAAAAGCAATTCCGGGGTTGTCCCCAACCACATTCCACATTGTGGCAATGAAAAAAAATAAACAAAACCTTCGGCTCTCATCAATCGTTCGCTCAACATTGGAATTGCAGAAGAAATTGTAAGAGATTTCACAAAACTACGTCGCGAAAGAACTACTTTTTTTACTTCTTTTGCTTCTATTTTTTGTTTAATCTTTTCGAATGCACTTTTATACGATTGAAAATCATCGTATAGTTCGCCACACGTCAAAGACACAGAAAATGGCGAACTATTAAAAGCCGCCCGTTTTGCTTCATCTAAAAAATTGACCATAGATGAAGAAAAACAAAACGCATCGTGATACAAATAAGATTTGTTTTCATCATCAAACGGAGCTATTAAAAATCCTTTTTTCAACTTTTCGGGAGAAAACAAAGAAACTTTTCCTCCTATCCAAAGATGAAAATCTTCCGCTTGAGGCATTTGATAAACCAAAAAAGGGACATTAAATGCTATCAATTGTCGCAAAATTCCCTCTAAACCAAAAATATGTTGTTCTTTTCTATTCAAAATCTATTCGTTAAAGTCAAAAGTTGTATGATTTGTTGATTCAATTTTTTTTCGTCTAAAAGTTGCTCAAGCGAAATATGCATACGATATTTCCACTCATTATGAGGATTGTCCGGAACGTTGATGCGTTCTTCCGACGGATTAGAATGAACCAACGATTCTTCAATTGCCGACCAATCTTGAAATGGCAAAATCACCCACATTGCCGGAGAATTGAGATGATTCAAAATGATTTTTTTTGCTATTTCTGACGAGCATTTTTCTTCGTATTCAAATCCCATTTGCTCGGCATAACGCACTGATTTGTCAGCATCTTCTTCCCACCACAAACGTATTGGAGACATATCATGCGTAGATGTTGTACAAACAGACAAATATTCAATTTGATTCAAATCATCAAATTCTCGCCAAGGTTGCTTAGGCATTCGTTGTATTTCCAACGAAAGAATTTGCAAATCTCGCATCACTTCTGATACGCACGAAGGAATCATACCCAAATCTTCGCCACAAGCGAGCATTGAAGTTGACGAAAGTAACGTTGGCAATTTTCGATATGCTTGTTGTCGCCACAACTCCTCATTACGATGATAAAAATAATACTCGTACAAAGCCTTATAAGCTTGTTGTTGCGATTCAGACAAAGCTACAAACGCTTCATTTTGTGAATATGAAATTCGAGGATGAAAACAATTTTTATCTTCTCTATCTCGCACAAAAAGCACTTGACAGGCTTTTTTCAACATCATTTTTTTGTCTTCTTCAGAAAGATTTAATTGCTCAATTTGTTTTTGAGACAAATACGTATTTTCATTTTGTCCATCAGGATAAAGATCTCGTTCTTCATCAAAAGAAAATCCAAATGCTGCAATTTCTTCTTTAGTATATCCTTGTGCTTTATTAAATTGCCCCAATAATCCCCAAATCGCATGCGAAGGATTTTCCCAAATCCGAAAAAAACCTAAAATATGATCGATTCGATATGCGTCAAAATATTTTGACATCATAGCAAATCGTGCTTTCCACCAAGAAAAATCATCTTGTTCCATCTTGTCCCAATTATAAGTTGGGAATCCCCAATTTTGTCCTTTTTCCGAAAAATCATCGGGTGGAGCTCCTGCCTGACCATTAAGATTAAATAAAGACGGATTGACCCAAACATCTACACTATTCGGACTCACACCAATCGGAACATCTCCTTTAAGCAAAACATGATGTTGCGTAGCATACCGTTTTACTTCAGACATTTGCAAATACGCATTATATTGCAAAAAACAATAAAACAAAACATCTTCTCTATTTGCTTTTTCAAACTGAACGACGAACGATTTTGTATATTTGCGTCCCTCTTCCCATTCTTGAAAATTTGCCGTTTGAAAACGATCTCGCAACACCGAAAATACTGCATACGGCAACAACCAAGACTTATTTTGCTTAAACCAAGATTTATACTCTTTTGATTTTTCAAAAGTTTTCTTTTCTTGTTCAAAAAGTTCTCTAAAAAACGTCCATTTCAATCGATCCACACTTTCATAATCAACGTCTTTCAAAGAATTTAATTTTTCAAATTGTTTTTCAAAAAACAATTGACGACTTGAATCGCTCAAAACGCCCATTGCAAAACACGACAAATAAAGCGGATGAAGAGCAAAAACAGAAAGTGCATTATACGGATACGAATCCGAAATAGTGTGAGTTAATATTGTATCATTTATTGGCAAAGTTTGTATCAAATGTTGTTTTGTTTCAACCGCCCAATCTATCATCAATTTTAAATCCAAAAATTCACCAATTCCTCCACTATTTTTCGTTCGCAAAGAAAAAACGGGAATGGAAACTCCCGAAAAACGAAAATAAGGAAAATCAAATTGAATATCTGTATCAAAAAAAGAAGAGTCTTTTTTGTCCAAACAAAAAAGTTCTCTATTAAATCGTTTTTCCCAAGCAAGAATTTCTTTCGTTTCGGAATGAATCAAAACATATTTGTATTCAATCGGAAAACAAACTTCTTGTAAATCAACCGATACCGAAAAAAAACGATAATCATTTGTTGACATTATCGCCAAAGGAGAAGTCCAATTGCCTAATGCCGACTGATTTCCCATTACGGCGATAGAATAAGGAAACAATCGGCACCACTCTGCCCATTGCGGAGCAAGTAATATAGAAAAAGTTACATTCATCAAAAAATCATTTATCTACTGACGATTATATCCACAAGAAGAACAAACAATGCGTCCGCCTTCTTGATGACTCAATGAAAATTCTCCACAATTCGGACAAACTTGACCTTCAATATCCGAACCTTCACTCGTATATCGCTTCAATGCTCTCTCTACTCCTACTTTCCAAGTATTGATACTTTCGTTATCCAATTGAAGTCCAGATACCAATTTTATCACTTGCTCGATTGGCATTCCATAACGCAATACTCCGGAAATCAATTTTGCATAATTCCAATATTCCGGATTAAATTTATACGAAAGTCCTTCTATCGTCGTCTTATATCCTCGTTTGTTTGAGAATTGAAAGTCGTATCGCGACCGCCCATCTGCATCTTTGGATTTTATAATTTTACCGAAAGTAATTGTTTTGGGCAACATGATTCCTTCTTCTTCATCTGCCAATCCGGTAAAAATTTCGTATGGTCGTCCGCCAAGCAAACCAATGAATGCAATCCAACGCTCTTTATTATTCTGAAAACGAACGACATCACAATCCAAAACAGCAGGACGTTCTACAACATTTGCATCGTATACAAAAGTTGTATTCATATCCCTTTCTTGTTCAATTTCTTTCTTTTCTTCTCGAAGAATCGCCAAGCTATACGTTCCCAATCGCCATGCTTCAATACAAATATCTTTGAAAATATCAGGAGATGGAAGATCATCAATTGTCATTGGAATACAAATCGGAGTGTCCCACCAACGTTGAACTTTTCCCAATAATCGAAAAAACTTTCTCCAATCGTAAGCCGTCTTTGGCTCATGAATCATTTTTGTTTCCAATTGAGCCAAAAGACGAATATCTTCACCCGAAACCGTAACCAAACTTGAAATGTTTCGTCTTCCAAATTTTCTCCAATCTTCTAACAACAATGGTTCTGCTTCCGAAATGTATTTGATAAAAGATACATTTTTTACATTTTCATAATCACACGTCTTAAAACAACCACGTTGCTTTGCTAATAAAACGGAATTTCGATAAACTTCTATCGCAAACAATTTGTATATTCGTTCAGCCTCTATCGCCAACATTTCCGGTATTTGAGAAATACTCAATTCTTCGAGCAATTCTATAATTCCAATCAATCCCAAACCTGCTCGTCGCCCATCTTCACAACGCATTCTTACTTTTTCCCACATTCGACGTTCTGTTTGTTTTATTTCTTCGTCCTCCGGATCTGTTTCGATTTTTTCCAAAATAGCATCTATTTTCTCAATCTCAAGATCAACCACATCGTCCATCAAACGCACTGCCATAGCTATATGAGATTTGAACAATTCGGTATCAAATTCCACCTTTCCATCTTTTTTGCGAACATAAGCATATAAATTCAATGCCATAGACCGATTTCCATCATACGTTGCATAAGGTACGGCAGAAGCACTCAAAGCTCGAGATTGATACCCAATATGAGAATAATGATCATGCAATGAATCCTTTAAAATGGAATCACTAAATGCAATTTTCGTAAAACCTTTGGATTGACGATTAAAAATAGATTTCCAAACCTCCAAAGGATTCTTAGTGATTGAAATTTTTGGAACAGTAGAATCTACGGGATATTTTTGAATAAATGGTTGATTATTTGCCATATTATTCATAAAATAATCATCAACTAAAATAACCAAATTCGCATCTGTTTTTAGCAAATCATCAAAATCTGGATGCAAAATTGAAATTGTCAACGTCAAAGATTCTACTTGAGAGACTTGACGAACTTCTTTTACCGAATTCATGTAACGCTCCGCAAATGGAACTATTCCACTTGCAGACAAACTTGAACCTTTGATCGAAAATCCTTTCGGACGAATATGCGAAACATTTACGCCAACATTCAACCGACATTTGGATAATTGAACAACTTCTTCGTCCATTTTAATAATTGCTCCATACGAATCTGAATGACCTTCGCAACCGATAACAATCGTTTCTGCAAGCGGATACGAACGAAAGCGATGTCCTATTTCGTTCATCAATCTCGGACTTGGAATTAAATATTTAAAATGATCCAATAATTTAAAAATTTCTTTTTCTGAAATTGGATCCGGATATTTTTGTTCAATCCGCGACAATTCACGAGAAATACGACGATGCATATCAGCAGGAGATTTATCATAAATATCTCCCAAAGAATTTTTCAACGCATACTTGGAAACCCAAAGTTTTGCGGCTTCCTGATTGCCTTTAAAATATTCTATTGTTTTGGATAATACATCATTATAATTATATGTTTTTGATTCGTAAGCCATTTATCTACAAAATTCTTTTTTTACATGATCATCATGCGAAGATACTAAAAATTTCATTGCTTTTATTCTTAAAAAATAAAAAAAGACGTTGTCAACACAAACAACGTCTTAAAAATTTTTATTAAAATTTTAATTTGTAACACTCTGTTTTTTTCTTCGATAGTAAATCAACATCAAATAAATCATCGCAAACAATAACAACGAATATTCTCCTGTTGATAACGGCAAATAAGCATATTCAAAAATCATTCCTCCTTCCGGGATAATATAATTACCTGCCAAATCTTTCATCACTAAAACCAAATATCCTGCCGGTGCTGATATATCTTGAAAATCTTCAGTCCCGTTATCGCCTCCAAAATTAACCTTTGCTGAAGAAACTGCAACATAAGAATTTCCATTCAAAATGACTTCATCTCCTTCGGATAGAAAAATATCATAAAGAATATTATATTCTCCTGCACCATCGGCAAACTCAGTTCCTCCTTGATCAACAATAATCGGCGGAGCTGAAAGCATTGATGTAGACGAAGATGTAACTACTAACGAAGGGAAAATTTCTTCATTCGAAACATCATCTGATACTGTATAATTCTCTCCTCCAAATCCTTCTGTTGGAAGTGTTGGAGTTGCAGTCAAATTTGTTTCCTCACTTACATCATTACTCAAAGAAAGCGAACTTAACAAATCAACTATTGATGTCGCAACCCAATCAAATCGACTTCCTCCTACCTCTTGGGCAAATATTTGAAAAGGAAAAAATAAACTAAATAATATTATAAAATATTTCTTTCTCACCGCTTGACTATCGAATTAATACTTTAGAAACTTTCACACCATAATCTGTTGTGACTTTCACCACATAGACTTTCAATAACGTATTCATCAAAATAGACGTTCTATTACTATTTATTCCATTTTTAACAACAACAAGACGCCCTGTTTCATCATAAACTTTAACTTCTTGAATCAAATTATCTGATGAAGAAACAACCTTAATCTCATTATTCGTTGTATAAATTTGAACATCAGCATTCTCTGTATCTTTCACTTTTGTAGATACATTTTCTCCTTGACGGAATTCCAATTGTAGAACGCCTTCTTCCACTGATGAAGAAATAAAGTGTTGATAAACACGTTCTTCTTTTAAGTTAATTTCTTCACCCGTTAGAGTATTCACAAGATAAACATCTACATTATAAAAATTATCAACACCTACAAATGAAATCGTTGCTTGAACATTTTCTCGTGCAGATTTAAAGCCAAGTGGAACGATAAATGGTGTAGAACTGAAAATATTCAAATCCAAATATTTATTATCCAAAATTGAATATACTTCTACCACATCGTCCATTGGTGAGAAAATCTTCACGCCATCTTCTTTTGAAAAACCATTACTTGCTTTATCTGATTGCATCACCGCCGCAAATGTCTTATTCTTGCCATCATCAACACAAATTTCAAGAATCGGCAACACATCTACAGTGCTTGCTGAACGAAGAGAAGATACCACATTTTCTTCTTCTTTCAAATTATAATCTCCAGAAATATCTGCACTACAACAATTTGAATCGATAGTAATCGTTCCTGCGTTTTCTGCAAAAACCAAGAATGATTGCATTGGTGAAATCAATGCCACATCTCGTTGTCCTGTCAAATATCCCGACGAATAACTTGCATCTTCAAAAATGTCTTTTGCACTATAATAAGAACTATAATTTACGCCATTCCACATCGCAACCCGATCTTGTAAAATACCTGCATTTTTAGCCAAAACACGTTTTATGCTCAAATGCGACATATAAGGATTTCCAATAAGATTAAGACCTTGTTTGACCACAATTTGTTGAGACTGAATCTTTCCTTGCTCATTTTCTGCAGCAAAACGATACGCTTTTTCCGTTCTTGGCAAATTAACATTTATTTGTGTCACAACTCTTCCGGCTGCCGTGTATGGATGCAACAAAGTTACCAAAGAACTATCTGTTGTCATACGAGGGAATACTATTTTCTTATTTGATTCGTCTTTCGTTGCTGGATTTGGATAATTGTTCGTTTTTTCATCTATCATCGAAACAAAACCTTTGTTCGATTCTATTTTATAATCCAATTTCGTAATCGCTCCAGACCAATCTCCTTCTACATAAGTTCCATTATACAATTTGTCTGGATTAATTTCATCAAACAAACGAATATATGAAACCGGAGATCCCATAAAGTTAAAATCTCCCGAATAAAAATCTTTCAGCGGCGGAGTCAACGTATACCACTTATTACGAACCATTTCTAACTCAACAAAAGCTCGTTTATATTGTAAATTTTCAACACCTAAAATTCCGGCTCCTGGACGGAACGTAATATAATTACATTGTCCGACTTTTCCATTTTCTATAGTAGGATAATAACATGCGTTACTTGAAAGATTAGCAGAAGATTGCGGAACAACATCGCGAATAATAACATTTGTACAATATCCCGGAACTCGGTTGGTCCAATTCTCATGATTAAACCAATCTTCATCTCCATTTGGTTTGTTTCCTGCTATCCACTCTGTTTCATAAGCAGCATAATTCACAGGCAATGTTTCTGTATCCACACCAATTCCGCAACCATTTTGTACTACTACCTGAGCCAAAATAGCTGGAGCCTCTTGTGTTCCAATATTCAATCGTATAGAATTCACATCGTTGCTTACCAATTCTACACGGTCATTCAAATAATTTGGAGTAAATGTCCACCCCATAGTAGTTGCTTCAACAAAATTATCGGCATCCGTACTATCTTGTACTGCAGTCAACAACAATTTTCCATCTGCACCAACACAATCTGCAATAATTTCTGACACTTTGGTCGGAGGTTTATCTGTTGCTCTAATCGTTTTTTCAGCACTTCCTGTCAATTGAACACATTTTGCATCCGAAAAATCAAGTAAAATAGACAAACTTAAATTCGTTGCAGACATAGCTATTGGAGCTCTCAAACGAAGAGCTCGACCTTCATACACCCAATATTCTTTTCCATTGATTTGTTCATCTTTTCCATCAAGCATCACAAATCCCGCAGCGTTATTTTTCTCAATCGTCCATCTATAAACCGGATTATTTGATGCTGGAACAGAAGCCAACGTATAAGTCGCTACCGATCCAATACACACTTGCGACGGACCATTTATTTTATATCCTCCAAGTGGAATATTTTCCTTTGTGATAAAATGTATCGTATGCTCCGAACCTTTTCCTGCAATATCCACAGAACAACTTGCATTTTGAAGTTGATGCACTTTCAATGTCTTATCTGTTGCATCAAACATTTTAACAGGAATTTGGATCTCATTTTTATAACAATCTGCAGAATTATCAACACACGACACATAAACTTGATATGTCTTTTTCGTCATACCATCTGCCGCTGTCACAATATATTTGTAGAACGAAGATGTATAATCTTCTAAAATCTCAGATTTTATTTCTGTAGGAGAAACAACTCCTCCCGAAACAGGAGTCGTTGTTGCTCCAGGAGATGTACTCAAATCTGCTTTGATCGGAGATTTATAAACTCCATTCTGACAAGACAATTTATTTGATTGAACAAAAATTACATCATCATAAATCTTAACTTCTGCATCCGGATCATCTTTTAATTTAAAATCTGTAATATCACAAGCACTTGATTTTTTAGACAAATCACATTTCTTAATATTAAAATATGAAACTGTTGTCAATGCATCAACATCTGCTCCTTCAAACGACACGTAAAGAGTCGTTGAAGTTCGATTTGGATCCGAACAAGAATTTATGACAACTGAATTTGTATGACAAACTCGCCCTTCCAACATGTTCGTTTGCAAATAAATAGATCCATTTTCATCTGTAATAGTCAAACTACGATGTCCATTTGCTGACCAACGAATCGAAAATTCTCCAATTGTTTCATTTACAACTATTTTCAAACGTTCATCTTTCGATCCCTTATTATTCCCTACACGAAGTGCAGAATTTCCATTCAAAACGCAAGATCCTTCCGATTGATAAGCATAATATGTTGCATAATAATATTTATTATTTTCAGGTTTAGCTCCTGCTATCTCAACTTCAACCGGAATATCTTGGAGTGAAGCATAATCCTGAACAATTTCAGATTCTGACATAATAGGATCTTGACAACCAGAAAGATACGTGTATGGCAAAGAAAATCCTCCAACAAAAGCAGAAAGAATCAATTCAAATCTTTCATTACCATTGTTATCATCTGATTCTACGTAAAACGTTGTAGAATGAAGACCATGTCCTTGCGATGTTCCATCAAATTTAAATGTAATATCACAACATTCTCCAGGAGCAATCGTAGACTTAATATTATTAGAAACAATAGAAAAACCATTTGCTCCGGACTCCATCAATTTCCAATTAGATATATTCAAATTTGCATTTCCTTTATTACAAATAGAATAAGTAGATACAAGTTCTTTGGTATCTCCCCACAAACTACCCATTGAAGTCATCACGCCATTTGAATATAGCTTCTCATTGACATCTTTCATCAAAATTAAACGTGTGTCAGCTGCTGATATACGGAAAATACAAGTGTTATGTTTTAACGTATTTCCACTTTTATCAGCCATTTTCTCTCCTATAAATGTAATACGATATTGAGTTTGATAATCCCATGTTGATTTTGGAATAATTCTCAACTCTACAACTCCACCCTTTTCAGTCAAAATTTTAATCTCTGAAGTATATTCTTCTGCCGGAACAATTATATACTCTTCATCTTTAACTTTTTCAAAGATAATTTGTTGTTTTATGTAATCAATATCTGCATTTGTCAAAATTGAAGACATTTGTCCATTTTCCACTTTGTAAAGTGGCTCTGTTGATTGAAAATACAACTCTTGATCCGCATAAACATTTTGTTGATTACAGAACGAACCAAGTGTTTGATCTGCAACATTTATATATCCATTAAATACCGGAGATTCTACATCTAAATCGGTCTTATCTCCAATAGTTACCACAATTTTATCAAAGCCATATTCACACAACTTATCTGTTATATAATGTTCTTCAAAACTTGAAATTCCACCAACAATCCATCGACAAAAATTTTGATCTGCAGCTTGAAAATCTTCAACTAAAGACAAATCTATTTTTTCATTTTCGCCCAAAAGAAGTGTTGAACCATCACAATATTTTCTACCCATATATGAAACATAGGCACTTTCACACTCAACAGATTGCGTTGATCCTTCAAAAACAATTGAAATCTTTACCTCACACGTTTTTTCCAAAGTTGTTGTTTTTATCACCTCGAATGAAGATTCACAACCTTTGTCTTCTGGAAATCTTTCAGTATTCGGCTTTCTCCGAACTTTCACTCTATACCAATAATCTGTATTAGGAGATAAATGATTAACTAAACAATAATTAAACGATTTTTCAACAATTATTTCACCACCAACACGACCTTGACACAATTCATCAGCAAAGACTTCCACTACATATTCATAATCCTCCGTTCCAATAAAATCGGGATGATTCCAATTGATTTGAAAACACGTTGCTCCAATATTAGAAGTTTCAACATCAACAACCGGACTTGGAGGTGTAATATATTCATACATTTCCGTCCAACCATCTTTAGTCCACTCTGTTTCGGCATTCGATGTATTTACCGCTTTTGCTGCTATATTATAAAGAGTATTTGGTTTTAGAAGATTTGATTCTAATATTTGATCATTTATATTCTCAATATCTGCAACATTAGGAAATTTTAATTCTACATCTTGAAAATTTCGATACTTATAAAGAATGTTTTTAATAAACAACGTACCGGTAACGTGCTGATTATACAAACGAATCGTAACCGGATGATTATGATAAGTATCTGAAACTGGCAACCACGATGTCGCATTAGTAGTAGAATGAACAGCAGTTCCTGTAGTTATTAAATTTTGAAATCCTTCACCTTCTCCATAATCAACATAAATTGCTAAATATCCAGAGTAAAAAACACGAATAGAATCCACATGCTCTAAACGAATATCTAAATACGACCCTTGCATTGGGACTGTATTATCATGAACACGAGGTTGTGTAGATCCTATCATTTTATAATTAGACGTATTCCACAATTTTGCTTTATTCATCAAAGCAAAACCATCTGCCGCTCCTCCCGGTTCAACGATTGCACACCCTTCACAAGCATAATTATTCTTCACATTTGTAACCGTAGAATTTTCACCAATTGACCACCAATTCATAGGATCTGAAGGATCTTTTCCTGCTGGCACATCTGCAATTTCTTCTCCATCAAGAAAATTTGTCTCAAAACAACGGAAAATATAATGATCCGTATCTTGTAAATCTGTTTTTAAATCAATACTAAAACAATCTTGTTGATTAACTGTCAATTCCGGAGATTTTTCTTGCACAACAATTTTAATTGTCTTGCTTCGTTCTTCACAAATCAAATTGCCATCAACATCAACCTCTGATATTACAAAATAATAATAATATGTACCAATAGCATTAGTTGCAATATCGTAAGACAACGATGTTGCCCCATCAATCGGAGTTCCTAAAACTAACGGATCTTCTGATGGTGCAGCATACCACTGATAACGATAATATTTTCCGGCTGTGGCATCAGTTGCTTTAGTTGTATATGCTGAAATCGTATATGTATTTCCTATATACTCATTTTTTACATATAAATCTTGCGAAACATACATGTTTGAAATGACAGATATGGTATCTGATTTTTTCGTAGATGTAACACAAACGTTCCCATTGCCATACGACTCATAAACATCTGCACGATAAACAAACGAACCGGTAGTTCCACTATACAAATTTGAAGTTTCCTTCTCTATTTCCTCAAAATTTTCATCATAATCATATGCATAATCATTAAACCATTGATACGTAAGCGAACCGCCATTGTTGGCAGTTGCATTGAAAGATAATGGTTTACAAGCATCAGAACCTCCTAAAGCGTTTCGTTCTTCATTTGTGAAATTTTTATAATCTGTAATTGTCGCAGGATTACAACGTACATACACCCGAACACCCCAAATACAAAAAGAATTTACTCCGTCTCCTAACTGCTCCACTTGTCCGACTGATTCTGCCAACACTTTTACTTTTTTCCATATAGACACGGAATGATAACCTTCTCCTTCTATATCATACGAAACCCATTTACGTGTCTCTTTAGACAAAAATTCTTTTTTGGATTTATCATAATTGACACACGGAACAGGATTTGCATTGAATACAGTTGACAACTTACTTTCTGACATCAAAAAGATAGGAGTGATATCCATTTGATTGCCAATATTTCCCGCTATCAAAAATTCCACTTTAGCAATCTCACTGTTCAATGACGTAACAGTCAACCCTTTTGCTTCCGAATCAAAATATAAACGAGACCCATCAGAAGAACTACTCCACGCAGAAGTTCCTTTTGAATCACAGATGATTACACGCTCATCACCTTTCGTGTATTCACGCAAATAATTTGATTTTTGATTAGATGTAAATGTCACATCTACAATTTTTGCGTATTGAGCAAAAGACGAAATTGACAACATTAGAAATGCCATCAACAAATACAAATGTTTATATTGAAATTTCAGTCTCATTTACAATTGATTTAAAATTTTGTAAGAATATCACACCATTTTTTTAATCGCAAGGTTCTGGTGATAAAACCATTACAGTTCCATCAGATAACTCTACTTTGGTTGTCCAATATTCATTATTTCGTTGATTCAAATTTTTTATAACAAAAATTCCTTTTTCATCACCGCTTACATCTGGAATCGGTTTTCCATCTGCATCCAAAAGATCATTTCCATTCACATCCTTTTTCACGTCAATACAAAGGTCTTCTCCTTCGAGAGAAAGCATCGGAGAATCCGGAAATTTTTCTCTTATTTTTTCCAAAGAAGAAATCGTCTTACATTTTCCATTTGAATTAGAAGATGCTTGAACCACCGTACGAATCTTTTCATAAAGATTATACTCCGTAAGCGTCATGTTGATTTCCAAAGGATCATCTACACTTTGAATTTGTAAAGGAGATTCGTTTATTCTAACCCAAACTTCTCCATCAAATCCTTCAAAATAAAAACTGTATTGCTGTATTTCTTTTGATACAATCGCCTTATTTTCTTCTGTAATAAGAATATCCGAACGAAGAGAAACGATTGAATTACATGCAGTTGCCTTTGTCGATGCCGAAAAATCAAGATCTAAATCATAACGAGAATACGGACGGAAAACAATATCATCGATAGCAAAGTCATTTCCTCCACTATTCGGGTTAAAATTACGCAAAATCATAAATACGTGTTCTTGATTTTGCAACTTAAAAATTCCCTTATGATGTTCCCATCGATTAGAAACTCCCACATCGCAAGTATAATCAAAAGAAGATGTCAATTTCATATCAGAAAACGACATATATTCCTCTCCGTATTGTAATGGAACACGAGGTTTTAAGTAATAACAAGTTCCATTTTTATCTTTGTACCAAAAAATAACTTCTCCATTATCAACATAAGCATATACATTTTCTTTAGAAGGTCCGGAAAAACCATCAACTCGATATTGTTGTCTTCGATCAGGACAAGCAATCATCTTAGAATCTTTTTCCAAAGTTGTGTTTTTTACAAATTTCGGAACAACATAAGATCTCCCATTAACATAAATAGTTTGTAAATTTGTAACTTTATAAACCTTTCCATTAGTATGTTTAATCGCATAATTAAAATTACCATCATGATATACCAACAAACCTGCCGAATTTCCAGTCACAGCAGGTGTTCGATATTTTGTTGGATAAATAAAATTTTCTGCAGATTCAACCAATCCACCCAAAGAAATTGCACCTGTCGAAGAAGAAAAATTCACATAATAATAAAGTCCATCACCTTTTGTCGCAACAAATTTTCCCGAAACTTCATCTTTATACACCAAATACGTATCTCCATTATGAGAAAATGTCAAATCTCCTTCCGCTCTACATGTTCCAATTTGATTTTCCCAACAAGTTGAAATTTCAAAATGCTCTTTTCCAAGCAATTGAGCCAACCCACCTTCTGCCGACTCTACCTCCACTCCTACCGACATTTCATCTTTCAAATAAGCAACTTTTTTAGTATCTGATTTTGGATTTAAAATTTTATCCAACCCCAAAGTAGGGTCTTTACTCCAAAACTCCATTTGAAAATGCGGAGCTGCCGATTGATTGCACTTGTAATGACTTTCTTTATTGATAAATGCTGCCCAAAATGAAAATTCAAATTCCGAATTTCGACACAATTCCGTAATTTTTCGTTGAAAAACCACACTTGGTCTCGTTGCTCCATCAGCCAAAAACATACGTCCATCAATATCTCCCGGAGTATGATCATTCATTCCCGATACAATCCAACTTCCATGGCTATTTTTATTCGCTGAAATAAGAACATCTGTAGAATTTGTTATCGTACAATCCCCTCCATAAGGACTATAATTATAATCAAACGTTGTATTAGGTTTTTGTGTATTAAAATCATAGCCTTCGTACCCAACAATTTGCCCAAGCGGATTCAATCCGGCAGCAGAAAACGATGCCCAAAGACCAACTCCTGTACCAAAATTCTCATAAAAAATCGTATCTCCATACATCTCATTGGCAATCCCTTGCGCTCTTGTCGACAACGAAAAAAATGAAGAGAATATCAATACATATATATATATTAACTTTTTCATAATCAAACATTTATTTAATTACAAAAGAGATTATTTTTTATATAAAAAAAATCACTCTAAAAACAATTATCATTATTAATGAAAAAATAACATTTTTTAAAAAAACAAAAAAAAA
>JAGCLW010000017.1 GCA_017646805.1 Paludibacteraceae bacterium
AAAGAAGAAATACAATTTGCGAAAGGAATGACCGTCCGAGTCAAAGGGCAATCTATTGTTGGAGAAATATTTGAAATACAGGGAAATAAGGCGATCGTCATATTTGGAACGATAAAAACCAACGTAAAAACAACTGATTTAGAATTAGTAGATAAAAAACAGTTGAGAAATATAGAACGAAAATCTCAACCTGCCATTTCATCGGTCAATGAAAATTTGCGTCAGCGAAAATTGCAATTTAAGACAGATATAGATATTCGAGGAATGAGAGTTGATGAAGCATTGCAAGCTGTGATGTATTTTATTGACGATGCACAAATGATTGGCGTTTCTTCTGTACGAATTTTGCACGGAACGGGTCATGGAATTCTTCGTGATGTAGTTAGACAATATTTGTTTTCCATCTCCGGAATTGTTGCATATCATGACGAACATATTCAATTGGGAGGATCGGGAATTACAGTTGTAAATTTAGGATAAAAATCAAAGAAAAAGGACAAAATGAAACTTTGAAAGGTTTATTTTTGTTTTAAACCGTAAAAAAAAGTGAAAAGTTTTTTGAGTTTTATGATTTTGTATTATATTTGTACCCGATTTGACTAAAGAAACAATTCAAGTTTAACATTAAAAAAAACAAAAAAATGAAAAAATTAGTTTTATTTGCTGCTGTTGTTGCTTCTGTAGCTTTCGTATCTTGTGCAAAAGATGCAGCTTGTGAAGCTGCTGATTCAGCTGTTGTTGCTGATTCAGCTGTAGTTGTAGATTCAGCTGTAGTTGTAGATTCAGCTGCTGCTGTTGTAGATTCAGCTGTTGTTGCTGATTCAGCTGCTGTTGTTGCAGAATAATTTACAGCACAAAAAAAGAACTAGCCTATTGTCTTATGACGATAGGCTTTTCTTTTTTATAAAAAAGACCTTGATTGTTTTGTGTCGTCAATCTTTTGTTGTATATTTGCGTCAAATTTGAAAAAAAAGATGGATTTATTTCGACTACATATTGCTCATCATCGTAACTTTCTGAGTATTTAATCTTGGTGAGAAAAGTTTTTGTGCAAATGTTGAGGAGAAGATAATGACGAAACTTACCAAGATTTTGGTAGGTTTTTTTTGTTTATAGATTAAAATAAAAAATAAATAATTATATGTTAAGAATTGCAGTTCAGGCAAAAGGTCGCCTTTATGAAGAAACGATGACAATGCTTTCAGAATCAAGCATTAAAATTGAATCCGGGAAACGAACACTTCTTGTTCCGGCAAAAAATTTTCCAGTCGAAATTTTATATCTTCGTGATGATGATATTCCGCAAGCTGTTGCTTCTGGGATAGCAGACGTCGGTATTGTTGGAGAAAATGAATATGCAGAGCGTCAAGAAAATGCTAAAATTATTAAACGATTAGATTTTAGTAAATGTAGACTTTCTCTTGCAATACCAAAAACGATTGATTATCAAGATGTAAAGTGGTTTAATGGAAAAAAAATTGCGACATCTTATCCGGTAATTCTTCAAAAATGGTTGGATCAAAATAATTTGAAAGCAGAAATTCATGTGATAACAGGATCGGTAGAAATTGCTCCGGGAATAGGATTGGCAGATTGTATTTTTGATATAGTGAGTTCAGGATCGACTTTGGTAAGTAATAATCTGAAGGAAGTGGAGGTTATTATGAAATCGGAAGCGGTTTTGATTGGTAATCCATCAATCTCTGACGAAAAACAAGCGATTCTTGACGAATTACTCTTCCGTTTTGATTCTTATAAAAATGCGGAAGGCAAAAAATATATTGTTTTGAATATTCCTAATGATAAAATAGAAGAAGCAACGCAGTTGTTGCCAGGAATGAAAGCTCCAACAGTAACGCCTCTTGAGACAGAGGGTTGGTCTTCTTTAGCTTCGGTTTTAGAAGAAAAACATTTTTGGGAAATAATCGAAAAATTGAAAGCTTTGGGTGCAGAAGGCATTCTTGTAATGCCAATCGAAAAAATGATTCTTTGATAGAAAATTTAATTCTTGTTTGAGTAGCAATAAATAAAAAAAACAATAATGAAACTGATAAAGTATCCAAAAAAACAAGATTGGGCAACTTTGCTTGCTCGTCCGTCATTTGATAATTCAAATTTAATGAATACGGTTCGAATAATTCTGGAAGATGTTCGGACAAGGGGAGATGAGGCCGTAAAAGAATATGAATTAAAGTTTGATAAAGTGCATTTGGATTCGTTGCTTGTTTCTTCAAAAGAGATTGAAGAGGTTGATGGTTTGATTTCTGAAGATTTGAAAGAGGCAATAAAACAAGCTGCTCAGAATATAGAAAAGTTTCATGCTGCACAAGATCAAGAATTGCCTTGTGTGGAAACAATGAAAGGGGTGAAGTGTTGGCAAAAAGCGAAACCTATTCAAAAAGTGGGATTGTATATCCCAGGAGGAACGGCACCGTTATTTTCTACCGTATTGATGTTGGCCATTCCTGCTAAAATTGCCGGTTGTTCGGAAATCGTTCTTTGCACACCTCCAAATAAAGAAGGAAAAGTGCATCCTGCGGTTTTGTATGCGGCGAAAGTTGCCGGAGTAAATCAAGTGTTTAAGATTGGTGGAGTTCAGGCGATTGGAGCTATGGCGTATGGAACAGAGTCGGTTTCAAAAGTATATAAAATTTTTGGACCTGGAAATCAATTTGTTACTGCGGCAAAGCAGGTGGTTAGTCTTAAAGATGTTGCCATAGATATGCCAGCAGGTCCGAGTGAAGTAGAGGTTATTGCCGATGAGACAGCGAATCCGGCGTTTGTGGCAGCAGATTTACTTTCTCAAGCAGAACATGGTGTTGATAGTCAAGCAATTTTGATTACTTCCAGTGAAGATTTAGCAGAAAAAGTTTTGGTAGAAGTTGAACGTCAACTTTGTCTTTTGCCACGCGAAGAATTGGCTAAAAAATCGCTTGAACATAGTCGTATAATCGTTGTGCGAGATTTGGAAGAAGTTATTGATATTACAAATGAGTATGCACCGGAACATTTGATTATTGCGACAAAAGATTACATGTCGATAGCGGACAAAATTCATAGTGCGGGATCTTTGTTTCTTGGTCATTACACTCCGGAAAGTGCAGGAGATTATGCGTCTGGAACGAATCATACGTTGCCAACATCGGGTTATGCTCATGCTTATAGTGGTGTGAATTTGGATAGTTTTCGTAAAAAGATGACTTACCAAGAAATAACAAAAGAAGGTCTTCGGTCGATCGGTCATATTGTGGAAGTGATGGCAGAAAATGAAGAACTTTTTGCTCATAAAAATGCAATGTCATTACGTGTGAATGAAATTATAAATAATTGATTATGAAACAAATAAAAGACTTAGTTCGTCAAAATATATATAATTTGAAACCATATTCTTGTGCACGAGATGAATTTAAAGGAGAAGCCTCTGTTTTTCTTGATGCAAATGAGAATCCGTTGAATAATCCGTATAATCGCTATCCGGATCCGCTTCAAATCGAATTGAAGAAGAAAATTGCTCAAATAAAAAATGTTCGTCCATCTCAAATTATGTTGGGAAATGGAAGTGATGAGCCGATAGATTTGATCGTACGTATATTTTGCGAACCAAAACAAGATAATATAGTGGCAATTGCACCAACGTATGGAATGTATGAAGTGTGTGCAAATGTCAATGATGTAGAATATCGTAAAGTGCTTTTGAATGAGGATTTTTCGCTCAATGCAAATCTTGTTTTGGAAGCAATTGATGATTGTACAAAAGTTGTTTTTCTTTGTTCTCCGAATAATCCTACCGGGAATTTGCTTAATCGAAATGAAATGCTGAAAATTATCAACGGATTTCAAGGAATTGTTGTGATTGATGAAGCTTATATTGATTTTGCAAGCGAGCCTTCTTGGCTTAATGATTTGGATAACTATCCGAATCTTATTGTCTTGCAAACTTTTTCGAAAGCGTGGGGATTGGCTGCCGTTCGTTGTGGAATGGCTTTCGCAAGCGAAGAAATTTTGTCTTATTTTAACAAAGTTAAATATCCATATAATGTTAATCTTTTGACACAAAATTTTGTAGAAAAAGAACTTTCTTACGAAGAAAGAAAAAAGGAATGGGTAAAAATGTTGCTTGACGAACGAGATAATTTAATTCAAGAGTTGAAAAAATTATCGATAGTAAAATCCGTATTTCCATCGGACGCAAATTTTGTTTTGGTTAAAGTGACAGATGCAAAATTTATTTATACAGCATTGATGAATAAAGGAGTTATTGTTAGAAATCGTCATTCGGTTCAACTTTGTGGAAATTGTTTGCGAATTACGGTTGGAACGCAAGATGAAAATGCTGTTTTGATAGCCGAATTAAAAAAAAATGAAGTTTTATGAAAAAACGAGCCTTGTTTATTGATCGAGACGGAACGTTGATTGTTGAGCCTCCAATAACTTTTCAGGTGGATAATTTGGAGCAAATGACGTTTCTTCCTGCGGTAATCCGAAATCTTTATTTCATTCAAAAAAATCTTGATTTTGAATTTGTTATTGTGACAAATCAAGATGGATTGGGCACTTCGGCTAATCCGAAAGAAAATTTTGATTTGATACAAAAGAAAATGTTGGAAACGTTTAGAAATGAAGGTGTTACGTTTTCTGATATTTTGGTTGACGATTCTTATCCGGAAGATAACAAACCTACTCGAAAACCAGGAATTGGTTTGTTGACGGAATATATCAATGGCGATTATGATCTCGAAAATTCTTACGTAATCGGAGATCGAATGACGGATATGGAGTTGGCTCAAAATCTTGGTTGCAAAGGTTTGTTGATTTCTTCGGACAAAACGAAGCAATTGACAATTCCGAATTGTAGATGTGTTGAAAGTTGGAATGAAATTGCGGAATTATTGTTTGCCGGCGAACGCATTGCTACTGTTCAACGAACGACCAAAGAAACCGATATTTTTGTGCAAATCAATCTTGACGGAACAGGTAATTGCGAAATATCGACCGGATTGGGATTTTTTGACCACATGTTGGAACAAATAGGAAAACATTCCGGCTCGGATTTGAAGATAAAAGTCAATGGAGATCTTAATGTTGATGAGCATCACACGATTGAAGATACTGCGATTGTTCTTGGAGAGGCGATTTTTCAAGCGTTAGGATCAAAACGTGGAATAGAGCGTTATGGATTTTGTCTTCCGATGGACGACTGTTTGTGTTCGGTGGCTCTTGATTTTGGTGGTCGATCATGGTTGGTGTATGATGCGGAATTTAAGCGAGAATATATTGGAGATATGCCAACAGAAATGTTTCTTCACTTTTTCAAAAGTTTGTCTGATGCGGCTCGCATGAATTTGAATATCAAAGCAGAAGGTGATAACGAACATCATAAAATAGAAGGAATTTTCAACGCATTGGCAAAATCTATTAAAATGGCGGTGAGACGCGATATTTACAAATTTCAACTTCCAAGTACGAAAGGAGTTTTATGATATGAAATTTCTTGCAATTATACCAGCTCGTTTTGCTTCGACGCGATTTCCTGGAAAACCGCTCGCAGATATGAATGGAAAACCAATGATTCAGCGTGTGTATGAACAAGTGTTGAAAGCAGAAAAAAATGTTCTTGTGGCGACTGATGATGAGCGTATTTTTAGTGCGGTAAAATCGTTTGGCGGAAATGTTGTGATGACATCAACCGAACATCGGAGCGGAACGGATCGTTGTTATGAAGCATATCTTAAGCAAGGAGAATATTTTGATGTGGTTGTGAATATTCAAGGAGACGAACCATTTATTCAGCCGGAACAAATAGAAATTCTCAAAAAATGTTTTTCTGACGAGACAACTCAAATTGCCACACTTGTAAAACCTTTTGAAGCATCGGATAATGAGCAATCATTGTTTAATCCTAATTCGCCAAAAGTTGTTGTAAACAACCGTATGGAGGCGATGTATTTCAGTCGTTCGGTAATTCCATTTTGTCGAGGAAAAGAAACAGAACATTGGTTGTCGTCGCATCAATCGTTTTATAAACATATAGGAATGTATGCTTATCGAACAAATGTTTTGTCAGAAATAACGCAATTGCAACAATCTTCTTTGGAAGTAGCCGAAAGTCTTGAACAATTGCGTTGGTTGGAAAATGGTTATCGTATTAAAGTTGGTGTAACACATCAAGAAACAATTGGCATAGATACGCCGGAAGATATGCAAAGAGCATTGAGTTTTTTAAACAAAGTAGAAAAATAACTTGATTTTATAATGCCTTTTAAAAATATATTATCTTCAATTTCTCCCATTTCGGAATTTAAAATTCCTTGTTCAACAATTTCATTTTTGGATAACGGAATAAAAGTTCATTCTTTGCAAGACAATGAAGCTTCAATCGTAAAAATTGATTTTATTTTTGAAGCGGGAACTTGGTATCAAGAATGTTTGTTGCAATCATTATTGGCGAATAGTTTGTTATTGTCGGGGACTTCTTCATTTTCGGAAAAAGAAATAGCTGAAAAATTAGATTTTTATGGGGCGTGGGTTCAACTTTCAAATTCGTATCGTAGTGCGAGTTTTTCTTTGTTTGCGTTGCCAAAATTTTTAAAAGAAACGTTGACGGTTGTAGAATCAACTTTGAAACATAGCGAGATTTCCGAATCGGCATTTTTTCGTTTGTTGGAAAAACAAAAACAATCTTTTTTGTTGTCGAAAAAGAAAGTGAAAGTACAAGCGAATAAATTGTTGAATAAAAATCTTTGGGGCGAAAATAATCCTTACGGTTGGTGTTTGGAAATTGCTGATTTTGAAAAGATTACGGTTGGTTTGGTTCGAGATTTTTATCATCGGTTTTATACTTCGGATAATTGTCAAATCGTGGTGACGGGAAATGTTACTGATGAAATTTTGTCGCAACTGAATTCTTTTTTTGGCGGCAAAGATTGGGGTGGAAAAGAGATTTTGCCAGAACCAAAATATGCTTTTGAAAAATCCGAACAAAAAGAAATTTTTCAATCGCAAAAAGATGCTGTGCAATCAGCGGTTTGTCTTGGTTGTGAAATGATTCCTCAAACGCATCAGGATTATGACTTGTTGCGATTTGTGATTTTTGTGTTGGGTGGATATTTTGGAAGTCGATTGAGTTCTGTGATTCGGGAAGAAAAAGGATTTACGTATGGAATTACGGCTCGATGTCGCACGACGAAAGATATATCATCGATTGTTATTTCGACAGAGACGGCAACGCAATATGTTAAGCCATTGATTGATGAAGTTTTTGTTCAAATAAGACGTTTGCAACAAGAGTTGATGTCGGAAGAAGAATTGCAAATGGCAAAAAATTATGCGTTGGGAGAAATTGCACGTTCTTCGGATGGATTATTTCAGTTGAGCGAATTGTATATCAGTTTGATGTTTAATCAAGGAGAAGTAGGAGCATTACAACATTTTATCGAAACGATTCAAACAATTACGGCAGAAGAAATACAACTTATAGCCAATCGTTATTTGAATGTCGATGATTTTATTTGTGTTGTTGTTGGATAATTTTAGTAAAAAAATTAGATTTAATGAAAGGGTTAAAAATATTTGTTTCAATTTGTATTGTATTTATTGTTTCGATTTCAGTTTTTGCAATTACAAATAATTTTTCAGAAGAAGAAAATTTAAATCTGCCTTCGTCAACACTGGTGTTGGCAACGTCGTTTTCGGTTCCGGATTCGATGGATTTTTGCGGAGAAGTGATTTGCCTTACACGTTATGATTTGCGAGAGCGTTTTGATCGCGAATTGATGTCAATCGTTTATCGTCATTCGCATACAATGAGAGGTTTGAAATTGGCAAATCGTTATTATCCGATAATTGAACCTATTTTGAAGAAAAATGGAATACCGACCGATTTTAAATATTTAGCTCATATTGAAAGTAATTTTGAAATCAGGGCTCTTTCGGGAGTAAAAGCGGCCGGGATTTGGCAATTTATGCCGGAAACGGCGAAAGAATTTGGACTTGAAGTGAATGATGAGGTAGATGAGCGGTATAATTTTATTCGTTCGACGGAGGCTGCTTGTGCGTATTTTCGGAAAGCGTATCAATATTATGGAGATTGGTTTCGTGTAGCGGCAAGTTATAATGCCGGAATGGGAAGAATTTCTCGCGAAAGTAGCAAACAGCAAGTTTCCACCTTTGAAGATCTTTATCTTAACGAAGAAACAAGTCGGTATGTTTTTCGTATTTTAGCGATAAAATATTTTCTAAAAAATCCTCAAATGTTTGGTTATAAAATACAAAAAAAGGATTTTTATTCGCAAGTGAGATTCTATAAAGTAAAAGTTGATACAAAGGTTGAAGATTGGGCGACTTTTGCAAAGAGTTATGGATATACGTTTGCTCAATTAAAAGAATTTAACATGTGGATTCGTAGTCGAGGTTTGGAAAACAAGAAAAAGAAGACGTACGATATCTATTTTCCTAAAAAAGAAGATATAGAATATGATCCCGAAAATATTATTCTTTATCAAGAAAATTGGGCAGTGAAATAAATTTATTAAAAAAAATCAACTTGTTTTTTTATGAAAAAAATTATTTTGTTGAGTTTGTTTTTTGTAGTTAATTTATCGATTTTTGCAGAGCATTTTTCTGCGGTAAATCGAGGTCGCGTCTTGTATTATAATATTCTTAATGAAGACGAAAAGACGATGGAAGTTACGTTTCGTGGAGCCTCGTTTGATCTTGTGAAAGATGAATATGTAGAACATGTCTATGTGCCTGAAACAGTGATTCGTATGGGTAAGAAATATACCGTTGTTCGTGTTTCGGATAATGCATTTAGAGGGTGTAGTCGATTGCGTTCGGTATCACTTCCTTCTTCGATAAAAGAAATCGGAGTTGCTGTTTTTGAAGGTTGTTCGTCGTTGGCTAAAGTTGTCTTGCCCGATTCAATCGATATTATTCGTTCTCGCTCGTTTGCCGGCTGTATCAGTTTGGAATCAATAATAATACCTTCTTTAGTTGAACGAATTGAAGATGAAGCTTTTGCTGATTGCGAATTGTTGGAAACGTTTCATTTTCCAAAGCAATTAACTTCGTATGATGAAGATGTTTGGATTGGAACAATTAGTTTGAATTCTTTTACGGTGGATCCGGAAAATTCACAATTTTCATCAATTGATGGTGTGTTGTACGATAAAACAGGGAAAGTGATTCTTCGTGTTCCGGAAGGGAAAGCTTCTGTTCAAATTGCCGATTCGGTTCGTGTTGTTGGTGAAAAATCATTTTCTAATTGCAAAGTTTTGAAATCGGTTGTGTTGCCGGAATCTATCGTACAAATTGATTCTTATGCGTTTGAAAATTGTATTGCGTTATCATCTCTTTCGTTTCCAAAATCAATAACTCGTTTGGCAGAAGGCGTTTGTAAAGGGTGTGAATCAATGACAGAAATAGTTTTTTCTGACAAAATGATTCGAGTTGGGCAATCTGCATTTGAAAATTGTAAATCGTTGTCAAAAATAGATTTTGCAAAAGTAGAAGAATTAGGAAAACGATCTTTTTTTGCTTGCGATTCTTTGAAAGAAGTGACGCTTCCGGTTACGTTGAAATCTATTGAAACAGAGACTTTTGGTGATTGTTTGTCGTTGTTAAAAATAACATCTTTGGCACTTGAGCCGGCTCAATGTGAAGTCGGAGCTTTTGATGCAAGAAGTACGTATAAATGTTTGTTGTTTGTGCCGGGAGCTGCGGTTCAAAAGTATCGTTCGGCACAAGGTTGGAAAGGACTTTATCACGTAAATAAACTTTAGTTTATGGATGATGTTTTTTTTATGAAAATGGCACTTGCCGAAGCTCAGAAAGCATTTGAAATGAATGAAGTTCCGGTCGGTGCGGTGATGGTTTGCAATGATTGTGTTATTGCACGAGCGCATAATTATACGGAACATCTCAACGATATTACGGCTCATGCAGAAATGCAAGTTATCACGATGGCGTCGGAGATTTTGGGAGGAAAGTATTTGCCGGAATGTACGTTGTACGTCACGTTAGAACCTTGTGTAATGTGTGCCGGAGCACTTGGTTGGGCTCAAGTTGGGCGAGTGGTTTTCGGAGCTAAAGATGAGAAACGAGGATATTTACGATTTGCTCCGCAAGCACTTCATCCTAAAACAATGGTTGTTTCCGGGATTTTAGAAAAAGAATGCTCTCAATTGATGACAGATTTTTTTAAACAAAAACGATAATAATTTAACTTTATATAGAATGAAACTTTTTGATGTATATCCCTTGTTTGACGTGAATATTGTCAAAGGAAAAGGCTGTCGTACGTATGACGACAAAGGAAATGAATATTTGGATTTATATGGTGGTCATGCCGTGATTTCGGTTGGACATGCACATCCGCATTATGTTGAGGCAGTTTCTACTCAGGTTGCTCAACTTGGATTTTATTCCAATTCGGTCATCAATACGTTGCAACAAGATTTAGCTAAAAAATTGGGAGAAATTTGCGGGTATCCTGATTATCAACTTTTTTTAATCAATTCGGGTGCAGAAGCAAATGAAAATGCTTTGAAACTTTCTTCATTTTTTAATGGTCGTCGGAAAATTGTTGCTGTACAAAAGGCTTTTCATGGACGTACATCGGCGGCAGTTCGTGTGACTGATAATCCTAAAATTATTGCACCTATAAATGATAATCTTCCCGTAGAATATGTACCTCTTAACGATATTGAGGCAATGAAAAAATCGCTTTCTTCCGGCGATGTTTGTGCGTTGATTATGGAAGGCGTACAAGGCGTTGGGGGAATTCAAATTTCGACAAAAGAATATCTTTCGGCTGTGAGAGAAGAATGTTCAAAGCACAATACCGTTTTTATTATGGACGAAATCCAATCGGGATATGGTCGTACGGGAAAATTTTTTGCACATCAACATTTTGGTGTTTCTCCGGATATAATAACGGTGGCAAAAGGGATTGCTAATGGATTTCCGATGGGTGGAGTGTTGATTTCGCCAAAATTTACTCCGGTGTATGGACAACTAGGGACAACGTTTGGAGGAAATCATCTTGCGTGTGCGGCGGCTCTTGCCGTTTTGGATATTATTAAAGAAGAAAAATTGGTTGAAAATGCGGCAAAAGTCGGTGGGTTTTTGTTGTCCGAATTGAAAAAAATGCAAGGAACAAAAGGCATAAAAGAAGTTCGCGGATTGGGATTGATGATAGGAATAGAATTTGAAGAATCTGCCAAAGAAATTCGTCGACAACTTTTGTTTGATGAAAAAGTTTTTACGGGAGCTTCGGGCGAAAAAGTTATTCGTTTACTTCCTCCGCTTTGTTTGTCAATAGAAGATGCAAAGTTGTTTCTTGAGCGATTTTCTTCGGTGTTGAATAAAGCATAAGAATGATTTTTTTTAGCAAAACCCTTGGCTGATGTCAAGGGTTTTTTATTTGCATTGTTTTTTGTGAAATTTGTTTTTTGTGAGATAAAGATTTTGGTTAAAATTACATATCTTTGTAAGTTATTCTTATTGTGATGATAAGGATTTTTTTTGAAAAATTATGAAGAAAAAAACGGTTATAATTTTATCTTGTTTTATTTTATTTTTGATAGTCGGATTGTCGGTTGTATTGCCGTATGTATTTCGTCATCAGATAAGACAATCTGTGCTACGTTATTTGTCTGAACATGTAGAAGCAACGGTGGATTGCTCCGATATTTCATTGAGTTTTTTTTCTAATTTTCCGCAAGCAAGTATTGTGGTTGATGATGTTTTGGTGCAATCTTCTTCTTTGGATTTTTCCAACGATACGATTATTTTTTCAGAACAATTGTCGGCAACGATTGATTTGCGATCTCTTTTTTCAAAAAAATATCAAGTGAAAGAAATTTTGTTTGATAATCCAAAAGTTTTTTTGCAACAAAATAAGCAAGGAAAACAAAATTGGAATGTTTTCAAAACAACGTCTGAAACGACAGATACGGCTTTGGTGGATTTTTCTACGTTTTCGTTTGCACTTTCGCTGTTTGAAATCAATGATGGTAAGATTTTCTTTTTCAATGAGCAAAGCGAGATTTTTGTTGATGCACAAGAAGTGAATTTTGAACTTTCCGGTGATTTTTCGGTCGGAAAAACCGACATGAATTTACGTCTTAAAGCTGAAGATTTTGATGTGATCATTGCCCAAAACAAATATGTTAGTCGTTCTAATATTGCTATTAAAGCGGAAATAGAAGCGGATTTGGAGGCTATGGATTTTAAGTTGAAAGACAATCAGTTGCGTCTGAATGAAGTGTTGTTGTCGTTTGATGGAAATGTGATAAAATCGGAAGTGAGCGACGATTATTATGTGGATTTGAAATTGAAAGCTCCACACACCGAATTCAAGCAAATTCTTTCTCTTGTTCCTTCGCTTTATCATCAATCGTTCAAAGATATTGATGCTGATGGCGAAGTTGCTTTGTCTTCATCTATCAGTGGCGTTTTGGGAGATGACGAAATTCCTTCGTTTGAATTGAATTTGGACATTCAAAAAGCAAAACTAAAATATCGTTCGTTGCCAAAGTCAATTGAAAATATTTCAATTCAAGGAAATATTTTTAACAATGGCGATTCGTGGAAAAAAACGAAAGTTAGAGTAGATCAATTTTCGTTTCAAATGGCAGAAAATATATTTTCCGGCTCATTTTCTGTTTCGGATTTTACGGATAATATGGATTTGAATTTGAATGCCAAAGGATCAATTGATTTGTCTGCGATAAAAGATTTTTATCCGTTGCCAAAAGATAAAGTTTTTTCGGGAATTGTTGCGATGAATATTGTTGCACAAGGGAAAATGTCTGATTTTCAACAAAAAAAATACGAAAAGATTTGTCTTAATGGGAATGCAACGATCAAAAATTTGCTCATAGAGGCGAAAGAATTAAAGCATGATTTGGCAGTGAAAGAAGTCGAATTGTTGTTTTCCAACGAATATGTTGATTTGACTAATTTTCAAGCAAAATTGGGAAGGTCGGATTTGCAAGCATTTGGGCATTTAGACAATTTTATTCCGTATGTTTTTCGTGGAGATAATTTAATGGGACAACTTTCTTTTTCATCAACAAATTTGTTTGTGGAAGATTTTATTGTTGAAAATGAAAAAGAACAGCATTCTGTTGCAAAAGATACGATAGAAAGTGAAATTGTCATTCTTCCGAAAAATTTTGATTTTAAATTACAAGCTCAAATTAAAAATTTGTTTTACGACAAAATTACGATAAACGATTTGTCGGGAGAAGTTCAGTTGATGGATTCCAAATTGCAGTTTCATCAAATTGATTTTTTGTCGATGGGAGGAAGAGCGACCATGTCGGGGCAATATAATACAGAAGACGAAAAGCGTCCGTTTTTTCGTGCGAATATGACGATTGCTGATGTTCATTTCAAGGAAGTGTACAAACAGATTGAAAGTGCAAAAGAATTGTTGCCAATATTTCAAAAAACAACGGGACGATTTTCTGCAAAATGTTCGTTGTTTGCTCCGTTGTCAAAAGACATGTCGCCGATTTTGAACGAAGTAGAAGCCAAAGGATTTCTTTCGTCCGAAAATTTGACAATTTCGGGAGTGAAAGCATTGCATACTTTGTCTAATGTGTTGAAACGAACCGAATTATACGATCCGGAAATTACATCGGTGACCGTTCCGTTTTATATCAAAAATGGTTGTGTGAAAACGGAAGCTTTTGATTTTATGGTGGCAGATACAAAAGTGGCGGTTGAGCAAGGTTTGACAACGCTTGACGAAACAATAGATTACACGATGCGAGTTGATATTCCGACCGAATCAACAACAATTTTCAAATTGAATAAATTGTCGGTTGCGATGACGGGAACTTTTTCGGAACCGAAGGTGAAAATTCAGACTAAAGAATTGTTTAAAGATGCTGGTCAGACGATGAAATCAAATATTCAAAAAACTTTTTCGGAAGTAGGAAAAGATATGAAAGAGCAATGGTCTGATGCGAAAGAGGAATTTAATGAATCGATGAAAGAAGCTCGAGAAGAATCCGGATCAGAATTGAAAGAAGCAGGTCGAGAAATTAAAGAAACGTTTAGAGGATTATTTAGTCGAAATAAAAAATCTTCATCATCAGATACTTCTGATGCCGAAGATTTGGAATATGAATAAGTCGATTTTTTTTTGAAATACTATTGTTTTTTTTCTATGATAAAGCGATTTTGTGTATTATATTTTGTTTTGTTTTCTTGCGTAGCGATGTTTGCTCAAACGAAAACTCATGAGGCAGATTCTCTTTTTTCTGTTGGAGAATACGTTTCGGCCGGCGAACGCTATCAAGAGTTGGTTCAAACCAATCCGTTTGATACTTGGTTTCGTTTGCAATTGGGATTGTGTGCTTATTTTACCGGAAATTATGATGTTGCAACAACGGAACTTTCTCGTTCAAAAAAATTTCCGCAAGCAAAATATTATTTGGCAGAAATGATGTATCGGCAATACAATTTTGCAGAAGCCAAGCAATTGTACGAACAAGTGGCAATGACGAATAATGATTTTACAAAAAAAGCATTGCTTTGCTTGCAACAAGCCGAACAAGCACAACGTCTGATGCAAGCAATTGATCGTGTCGAAGTAGTTGATAGTGTGATTGCTCATAAAACGCAATTTTTTGAATTTTATAAATTGTCAAATGATGCGGGACGTTTATTTTCTGTTGAACGACCTTACGAATTGACAACGTTGCCACACATGGGATACATGACTCAGCGTCAAGATCGCATGATTTTTTCGGACACAATAAATGGTCAAAGTGATTTGTTTATTTCCAATCGATTGATTGATGGATGGTCGGCAAAAACTTCAATCGCGGATAATTTGAATACAGAGTTTGAAGATAATTTTCCATTCCTTCTTTCAGATGGTGTGACGCTTTATTTTGCTTCGCAAGGACATAATTCGATTGGAGGATACGATATTTTTGTCACGCGATTTAATGTTGAAAACAACGAATATTTTGCTCCCGAAAATATAGGAATGCCCTACAATTCTCCGGCAAATGATTATCTCTATGCTGTAGATGAATCAAAAAAAATTGGTTATTGGGCAACGGATCGGTTGCAACATCCTGATAGTGTGATTATTTATTCTTTTAAGATTAAAGAATCGGTCGAACCTTTGTTGGATCTTTCGTTGGAAGATCAATTGGCTTTTGCAAAAATGCAAAAATATTTTTTGTATTCGCCACAAGCGGATTCTGTCGTTGTGCAAGATTCGGTGTCTCAAATTCCGGTGGAACGGGCAGATTCAACCGATTTGTCTTTTCTCGAACATGTAGAACAATCTGCTGATTTGAATTTTTTTGTTTCGGCAGAAATAGTGATTCATTCGTTAGATGATTTCAAAAGCAATGATGCCAAATATCAATATCAAAAAGGTGTTGAATTAGAAAAGCAAAAAGAAGAAAAATCAAATGCACTTTCGCTTGCACGTAAAGCATATTCGGAAACGACAGATGTTTCGGAACGAAAAAAAATGGGAGCAAAGATTTTGCAACTCGAAAAACAATTGAAATCCATGCCAATAGATAATCCATATTTCAAATCGGCACGCAATTGGGAAATCAAAGCACGTATAAAAACAAAATAAAAAAAACAGATGTTTTCTGATCAAAAGATTCGCATACAAAAGATACAAGCGAGATTAAAAAAAGAAGGAGTTTGTGGAGTTTTACTTTCTACACCGATAAATATTTTTTATTTGTTGGAGCGAGTTGTTGATGGATATTGTTTTGTGCCGACAGAGGGAAATCCTTTGTTTTTTATAAGAAAACCGATTGGATTGACTGATGAGAAAACGATTTTTTCCATTCATAAATTGGAGCAAATTCCGGAGTTGCTCAAGGATAACGGTTGCGTGATAGATGATTCGTTGATGTTGGAATTAGATGAATTGTCGGTCGTATCTTATCTTCGGATAAAACAAGCATTTTCGCTTTCCGTAATTCCTAAAGACGCAACGAAAATGATGCGAGAGATTCGTAGTATAAAAACGGATCGAGAAATTCAACTTTTGAAAGAATCGGCTCGGGTGCAAAGTGAAATTTTTGCTTTGGTGCCGTCGTTTTTTGAATCAGGAATGACTGATCGCGAACTTTCTGTGCGATTTGAATCCGAAATGCGTTTGCGAAATACGGCTCCACAACTTTCCACGTTTAAAGATTTAAAAGCCGGATTGTGTTGTGTCTGGACGGGAGACAATGCGTCGGTTCCGTCTCCGTATGATTTTTCGCTTGGAGGAGCCGGACACATAGCTTTGCCACTTGGCGATATTGGCATGAAGATCGAAAAAGGCATGTCGATTATGATCGATTGTGGAGTGAACATAACAGGATATGTCAGTGATATGACTCGTTGTTTTTCTTATGGAAAATTATCAGAAGAAGCATATCGCATACATCAGGTTTCGTTGGATATTATGCAAATGGTGCGAGAGGCAAAAATCGGAGATTCGTGTGAAGAATTGTATCTTCGTTCGCTTCGAATGGCAGAATCCGCAGGTTTAAAAGAGCATTATATGGGATACAAACAGCAAGCGAAATTTTTAGGTCACGGAGTTGGTTTGGTTGTCAATGAATTACCTGTTTTGTGTAGACATTCGATGAGTTGTTTGGAAAAAAATATGGTAATTGCGGCCGAACCGAAATTTATAGTTTTTGGAGTTGGTGCTGTTGGTTGTGAAAATACGTTTGTAGTGACCGAACAAGGTTTGAATCAACTGACTTTTGGTGAAGAAAAAATCATAGAATTATAAAAAAAGATAAATAATGCCTCAAATTTTTTTATCCGTAAAAGATCGTCTTGAAGAACCTAAAGAATATGCAATAATTCTTTACAACGATGATGTTACGACATTTGAATTTGTAATTGAATTATTGAAACAAGTTTTTCAAAAAACGTTGCAAGAGGCAATGCAAATTGCGATAAAAGTCGATCAAGAAGGCTCGACGATTGTTGGCGTTTTTCCGTACGATATTGCACAAACTCGACTTCGCCGTGCTAATCGTATGATTTTGTCTTCGGGATTTCCTCTTCGCATTGAAATGCAAGAATGTTGAGAAAAATTTTTTAAATAAATGAAATAATCAAAAGAAGAAAAAACAACAAATTAAGATGAATGAAAATTATAAATTTACAGAAGAAGTAAAAGAATTGTTGAATTTTGCCATTCAAAAGGCAATTCAATATCGGCACGAAATTCTTACTCCGGAGCATTTTCTTTATGCTGTGTTGAGAGATGATTATCGAGAGTTGGGAGAACTTAATTTGCGTTCGGATTTGCTTGATGGAAAATTTTGTCAGTTAGAAATTTTTCTTGATTGGAAATTGCTTGAAGAAAAATTGACAGAACTTTATGATAATGAAAATTTGAAAAATCTGTCTGATGCAGAATTTTTGGAAGCCGTTGGCGGAGAGATTGAATGTTCGTATCAGTTTGAACAAATGATGGAAATTGCTCATCTTCACGCTCGTGAATGGAACGAAGATGGACTGATTGAT
>JAGCLW010000018.1 GCA_017646805.1 Paludibacteraceae bacterium
CTATTTTACTTTTAATGTTAAAGGTGTAGAAACGTTTAAAGCATATATAGGTTGTGGAAACACTGATCGTGGATACGATGTTGTTGCAACTCCAAATGATGGAACAGAGGCGGTTTCTGCTTATAATGCGAATATGGGTAAGAATGTAGCTGAGATTGTAGAATTAACATTAGATCCTACAAAATCTTATTCTATTAAAGTAGCAGGATCTGGAGGTGATATTTTTTGTTATGCAGTAAAATTTGTTACGGTAGCAAAATCGCCGGTAATTTCATCATTTGAAATTGGAGGAGTATCTGCTACAATAGACCAAACAGCAAAAACAATTGTTGCTGAAGTTCCGTATTCTACAGAAGGTTGGTCAATATTGGCTCCCGTAGTTTCTTTGGGCGGTACGGCAACTTCTTATACTCCTGAAGGAGCACAAGATTTTTCTGCTCCGGTAGTTTATACTGCCACTGATGGTGTGACTTCAACAGAATATACAGTTACGATTACTCGTGCAGAAGCAAATGGAGATGCTACATTGAAAGATTTGAAAGTTGGAGAAACAACAATCGAAGGATTTGATCCTGCAGTTTTGGATTATAATGTTGTGTTGCCATTTGCTGCAACGTTGGAATCTGCAAAAGTTTCTGCAACAACTAATTACATTGCGGCAAAAGCTACGGTTACAGATATTGATGCTTTGCCGGATGCCGATGCAACAACAACTAAAGTTGCAACAGTGGTAGTTGCTCCGGAAGATGTAATGGCAGAATCTAAAACGTATACGATTACATTTACTCGTCTTGCCGCATCGTCAGAAAAACAATTGTTGACATTGTCGGTAGGCGGTTTTAGTGCTGTGATAAATGAAGAAGAAAAAAACGTTACTTTAGATGTGGCAGATCCAACTTCTATTGATTGGACAGCTGCAACGACAACTCAATCTCCTTTGGCTACTGTATCGATAGATGGAGAAAATAAAGTTGTAACCGTAACGGCTGAAGACGGATCAACGCAAGCTTATACAATTTCAGTTTCAGCGTTGAAAGATTTGTATCAAGTAATTTTCTCAAATGGTTTTGATGCGTTTATCGTTGGAGATACTGTTAAAGTATATTACATGCAAGGAACAGAAGTTCCAACAGTAGAAAGTGTTAAATATGCAGAAGGCGTTGCGGAAGGAACCACTAATGATGTGGTTGAAGGAAAAATTGTTGTGACAGGAACAGATGCTTCTACAAAAGAATATACGATAAAGGCAACAGAAGTAGCTCCTTATACAACATTGGGAGAAGATGTTGTTTTTAACGGAGAAGAAACTTATGTTGCTTCAGGTTATGGTTGGGATGATACAAAAAAATGGAAATTCTCTAAAGATGTAGAAGAAACGACAAATAAACGTATTTCAGAAGGGAAAAATCGTTTGTATTTCTTTGTTGGACCTGCAACTCAAATAACTTTTACAGAATCAAATACAAGCACACGTACAGTTAAGATTTTTGTTAATGGAAATGAATTTACAGATGTAACAGAATTGAAAAAAGGAGAAACTATTACCATAACAGGTTTGAAATGGAATGAAAACAATATGATTGCAATTGTTTCTAATAAAACAAATGGAGATGGTGGTGTTGGAGCAATGAAGTTGGAAAAAATCATCGAAACGAAGATTTTGTCAATGACATTGTCAGGACAAGAAGCGACAATTGATGAAGAAACAAAATCTATTACTGTAGAACTTCCTTATGGAACAGATGCAACTGCTCTTACTCCTGAATTCTCAATCTCAGAAGGAGCTACAATTTCTCCTGAAGGAGCACAAGATTTCTCTTCTCCGGTGACTTACACAGTAACCGGTGTAGATGGAACAACAACTGCTACTTACACCGTTTCTGTAACAATTGCTTCTGGTGTAAATGATGCAGTTTCGCAAACAAAAGAAGTTGTTAAAACTGTTCTGTTTGACGTTAATGGTCGAGTAGTGAACGCAGTTGTTTCAGGACAACCATTTATGAAAGTTGTTTACTATAACGATGGTTCAGTTGAAACCGAAAAAGCATTTCAATATTAAAATCATTTTATAACGTTTTTTTAATAGATTGGGAGGGCATATTAATTGTGCCCTCTTTTTTGTGTGAATTATTTTTTTATTGCTGATAAATTCGTATCTTTGTCGAATGTTTTTGGAGGGTAACAAAAACGCATATCGTTAGTCAATCATTGATTTATATAAAAAAATAAAAAATAAATATTCGTTGAGTATGAAACAACACAATTTCAACGCTGGACCATCTATTTTGCCACAAGTGACAATTGAAGAAACGGCAAAAGCAGTAATCAATTTTAATAATACAGGATTGTCAATCCTTGAAATCAGTCACCGTGCCAAATATTTTCAACCGGTGGTAGATGAAGCAGAAGCTCTATTTAAAGAATTGTTGGAAAGTCCTGATGGGTATAAAACAATTTTCCTTGGTGGAGGAGCAAGTCTTCAATTTTGTATGATGCCATACAATTTTTTGAAAACAAAAGCGGCTTATTTGAATACCGGAACTTGGGCAAATAAAGCAATGAAAGAAGCGAAAAACTTCGGAGAAGTTGTAGAAGTAGCTTCTTCAAAAGATAAAAATTATTCGTATATTCCTAAAGATTATACAATTCCTACAGATGCGGATTATTTCCATATCACTACGAACAATACTATTTTTGGAACAGAAATTCGCAAAGAATTGGATTCTCCTGTAATGATGATTGCCGACATGTCTTCGGATATTTTCTCTCGTCCATTAGATGTTTCTAAATATGCGGCAATTTATGGTGGAGCTCAAAAAAATCTTGCACCGGCAGGACTTACATTTGCAATCGTAAAAGAAGATTTGCTTGGTCAAGCACCTCGCGTTGTCCCAACTATGTTGGATTATCGTACTCACACAGAAAATGGATCAATGTTTAATACACCTCCTGTGTTGCCGATTTTCTCAGCTTTGCAAACGCTTCGTTGGTTGAAAGAAATGGGAGGACTAAAAGTGATGGAGCAACGCAACATTGAAAAAGCAACTATGCTTTATGATGCAATCGATTCGAGCAAAATGTTTGTCGGAACGGCAGCGGCAGAAGATCGTTCGTTGATGAATATTTGTTTCGTGATGAAAGAAGAATACAAAGAATTAGAGTCTGAATTTGCAAAATTTGCCACAGAAAATGGTATGGTCGGAATCAAAGGTCATCGTTCTGTTGGATGATTCCGTGCTTCTACATACAACGCATTGCCAAAAGAAAGCGTTCAGGCACTTATTGATTGCATGAAACAATTTGAAGCAAAATATTGATAGAAAAATTGTAATTATAAAAGAAAGACGAGATACACTTTTTGTATCTCGTTTTTTTTTGCATGAAGAAATAAGGTTAAAACCAAGTTGTTTTTTGTTTTTCATTGAAAATCCGTATATTTGTACTTTGTTTTAAATGAAAAAAATAAAAAAATAATCAACTAAATAAATTCTTTATGAAAGTTTTAATTGCAACATCAAAACCATTCGCAAAAGTTGCTGTAGATGGCATTTGCGAAGTTTTAAAAAATGGAGGACACGAAGTTGTTCTTCTCGAAAAATATACAGAAAAACAACAATTGCTTGAAGCTGTTGTTGATGCAAATGCAATCATTATTCGTAGTGATATTGTTGATGCAGAAGTGATTGCCGCTGCGAAAGATTTGAAAATCGTAGTTCGTGCAGGAGCAGGATTTGACAATGTAGATCTTGAAGCTGCTACGGCAGCCGGTGTTTGTGTGATGAATACTCCGGGACAAAATTCAAATGCGGTGGCAGAATTGGCACTTGGAATGATGGTTTTTGCGGTTCGTAATTTTTATAACGGAACATCGGGTACCGAATTGATGGGTAAAAAATTAGGTATTCACGCTTATGGAAATGTTGGACGCAATGTTGCTCGTGTGGCAAAAGGTTTTGGTATGGAAATTTATGCTTTTGATGCTTTTTGTCCTGCAAATGTAATTGCTGCAGACGGAGTTACTCCACTTGCTTCGGCAGAAGAATTGTACAAAACGTGTGATATTGTTTCGTTGCACATTCCTGCTACAGCAGAAACAAAAAATTCAATCAATTACGATCTTTTGAAAACTATGCCAAAAGGAGCTCTTCTTGTCAATACAGCTCGTAAAGAAGTTATCGACGAAGCTGGAATGGTTAAGTTGATGGAAGAACGCAACGACTTTAAGTATGTGACAGATATTATGCCTTCAAATAATGATGAAATGGTAGAAAAATTTGCCGGTCGTTATTTTTCAACTCCTAAAAAAATGGGTGCTCAAACGGCTGAAGCAAATATCAATGCAGGAATTGCTGCCGCAAATCAAATTGTGGATTTCTTTGCAACTGGCAATGAACGTTTTCGTGTAAACAAATAAAAAATTTTTCGTTATGGCTGTAGTTAAACCATTTAAGGGTATTCGCCCTCCGAAAAATCTTGTCGAACAAGTGGCATCTCGTCCTTATGATGTTCTTAACTCTGATGAGGCTCGTGCAGAAGCTGAAGGTAATGAAAAGTCTCTTTATCATATAATTAAACCGGAGATAGATTTTCCGATAGGTACAGATGAGCATGATGAACGAGTATACAGCAAGGCTGTAGAAAATTTCAATATGTTTCAAGAAAAAAAATGGCTTGTACAAGATGAAAAGGAAAATTATTATGTTTATGCTCAAACAATGAATGGGCGTACACAATATGGTCTTGTAGTTTGTGCTTATGTAGATGATTATATGACGGGAAAGATTAAAAAACATGAATTGACTCGTCGTGATAAAGAAGAAGATCGAATGAAACACGTTCGTGTGAATAATGCGAATATCGAACCGGTCTTTTTTGCATATCCTCATCAAGAAGAGTTGGATACGATTGTAAAAAATATTGTTGCAACCAAAGAGCCGGAATATGATTTCGTTGCTCCTGATGGTTTTGGTCATCATTTTTGGGTAATTGATAATGAAGAAACAATTGCTCGTATCACGGAACTTTTTGCACAAATTCCAAATCTTTATATTGCAGATGGTCATCATCGTAGTGCCGCAGCTGCTTTGGTAGGAGACGAAAAACGTCGAAATAATCCGAATCATAAAGGTGACGAAGAATACAACTATTTTCTTGCGGTTTGTTTTCCCGACAATCAATTGAATATCATCGATTATAATCGTGTGGTAAAAGATTTGAATGGTCTTTCCGAAGTTCAATTTCTTGAAGCGTTGAGCAAAAATTTTGTAGTAGAGGTCAAAGGTGAAGATATTTATAAACCGACAAAATTGCATAATTTTTCATTGTATCTTAATAATCAATGGTATTCTTTGACTGCGAAAGAAGGAACGTATGATGACAATGATCCGATTGGAGTGTTGGACGTGACGATTTCTTCAAATCTTATTTTAGATGAGATTTTGGGAATAAAAGATTTGCGTTCGGACAAGCGAGTGGATTTTGTTGGAGGAATTCGTGGTCTTGGCGAATTGAAACGTCGTGTGGATAGTGGAGAGATGAAAGTTGCGTTGGCTCTCTATCCTGTGTCGATGAAGCAATTGATTGATATTGCAGATAGTGGAAATATTATGCCACCAAAGACTACTTGGTTTGAACCGAAACTTCGTTCGGGATTGGTGATTCATAAATTGGATTGATTATTTTTCTACAAAATTATTATATAATACAAAATTAAATTGCCTATGAAATAAAAGCGTAGTATTTTTTTTACGCATATTTTAAACATATTGGAAAAAGCGTTTTAGCATTATTCTCATCTCTAACAAAAGTTTGGCGACTTAAAAGAAAGAGAACGATAAGAATAATTTCTAAAATGTCTACGTTTTTTTCTGCGTGGACTTTTTTAGTATTCTTGAGTTCTCTGGTTACGCCAAACACCTTGTTAGAGCGAGATACTGAAAATGTACCGCGCTTTTTTTATGTGCGTAATTCAAGGTTTTAAGGTACTCCAAGTGTTTAATAAAAAAATAGAATAAAATGAAAAGAAATAGATTTTTTTTGGAGGCAATACTGTTTGCGATATTAAATTTGGGGTTTGTCTCTTGTGAAGAAGATAAGGTTGTTTCTTCAAATAAAAGGGCTGGTTCGCTTTCGGGTATGGAAAATGGATATGAGTGGGTGGATTTAGGCTTGTCTGTAAAATGGGCAACGTGTAATTTGGGAGCTTCAAAGCCTGAAGAATATGGTAATTATTATGCGTGGGGAGAAGTTGCTTTGAAATCAAGTTTTACGTCTACAAATTATAAGTTTTGGAGTTATGCTGAAAAAGACGACGGCAAGTTTAAAGAATATAAGATTTCAAAATATTTAATAGAAGAATTTCGTTCCAGCTCTAAGCATATCATGGGTTCTGTAGATGGAAAATCTGTTTTGGATTTGGGAGATGATGTGGTTCGTTCTACGTGGGGAGGAAAGTGGAGAATGCCAACAAGAGTTGAACAAGATGAATTGATAGATATGTGTACTTGGGTAGAAACTGTAAAAAATGGAAAGAAAGGTTATCAGGTGATAGGACCGAATGGAAATTCTATTTTTTTACCGGCGGCAGGTTATAAGACCGGAGGTTCAATTCATTTTGGTGGAGAATATGGTTATTATTGGACAAATACTTTGTGTGTGACAGAATCTATTTATGCCTATTATTTGTATTTTAGTCCGGGATATATTGGTAGAGGAAGCTACGAACGTTATCATGGACAATCTGTGAGAGGCGTTTGTCCGTAGCGATTTGTTTTTATAAAAAAGTAGAAAATAAAAAAAGGTGTCAAGTTTTAGTTTGGCACCTTTTATTTTTTTAGTGAATGATGATTTTTTCAAAACCCAAACAATCATCGATTCGAATTAAATAAATTCCTGCAGGCAATGTTGGTAATGTCAATTGCGTTTGAGAATTGATAAATTGACACGTTGTTGAATATATTTTTTGTCCCCAAATCGAATAAAGTTGAACGATATGTTGGGCTTGATCATCGACCGATGACAAAATCAAAGTTAGTTGTTCGTTTTGTTTTATTGGATTGGGAATGATTCTTAATTTTTGCGTTTGTGTGTGTTGATTTTTTGTTATTCCTGATGATTTTTCTTTTTTTGCAATGACTGCGTCAATCCATAATTTTGTATATCCGTTTGTACATTCTGAAAGTGGCAACCATTCTCCGTTTACGAAAGCCAACGACTCGTTGGTCGTATCTTCTTTTCGCATATATGGCGTAAAATTATTTGTTGTTTCGTACACAATATAAAATTGATTGCTAACTGTTATCGGTGATGAAAATCGAATATAGTTATCTGCGTTTTTCTTTTGCGTATTGGATTTTTCGTAAGCGGGATTAAAAATTCCTCCGCTCCAATTTGGCATAGTTAAAGTGCCAACCGATTGTGTGTGAATCAAATCATCGTCTGTCAACCCGTTTTGATATACTTTTATTGTTGTTGGTAATGGAGCAATTGCTGTTGGCAAATAAACGCCAAGTAATTCACTTTCTTCATTAAGTGAAAATTCTTGAGCATAAGCTGTTGGTAAAAAAACATCTTTGAGTGTCAAAGCAATAACATCTGATGCTGAAGAAATTGATTTTTTTCGATACGCTTCAAATTCTGTATATGGATTGCGAAAATCGCAGGTTGAAATTGGTAAATCAGAAGGATTCAACCAATTTTTTAATTGTTTATCTTGTGCAATGTAATAGTCCCAAACACGATTTAATTTGTAATATTGATCGGACAAACTATTTGAACATTCTGAATTTCCGCCCGTCAAGCAGCCTAACAAACGAAAGTCTTTGTCAAACAACGGCGAACCCGAAGAGCCTGGTTGCGTAGTCCCTGTTTCCCAACCATTTACTTGAAAATGAGCGTTGGAAATCATGTTTGAGTATGAGATTGTCGAAAGAGTTCCGTTGTCAATCGTAACTCGTTTTGTTGAGGAATTAGGGTGATGAATGCCATAATAAGGCGAAGATGGATTTGTTGCTAAATTCCACCCGGAGTAAATTGGGCGATAATCTTTTGGTAAAGAAGATGATAGTTCAACCAAAGTCATGTCCATATCGACTGCATAAGCCTTCAAGGTTGGAGAGTGAGATGTGAATTCAAACGAACCTTTTATGTCGGGATTTCCTAATGGAGATTCGTAATTAAAATATGCAACTATTGTTGGAACATACGATTCGTCAAAGGAATTATCGTTTAAAAAACAATGAGCGGCAGTGAGTAAATACGGACGATCGAGATTTTCTGCATTATTGACCAATACTCCGGTGCAAGAAACCGTTCCGTTAATCATTAAAATTGCAACAGATCGACGTGCTTTCTCATAAGCTTCGTCGGTAATTCCGGATAAATCGGAATAAAGACTACATTCGTCTCCGCTCAAACTATTGGGTTGAGGAAATCCTCGAAATCCATGATTGATTTGTCCGACAACAAGATTGTTTTTTTGCGTTTTTGAATTGTATTTGTAATAAATTGTCAAATTGTCGGCATGAAACAAACGAGTCGGATAAATGCCGGATTGTAAATTATTTTTGTCAGTCAATGGTCCAAAAATATCTTCGCCATCATTTGCGATGATAAATAACGAATCGCCTTTTGTCAAACGAAAAGAGGAAAAAATCAGATTTAATGAAATTGCGTTAGGAGATTCTATTCGTTGCGTCCATAAAGCTGTGGAGTCGGATAGATGTTTTGTTTTGCCGGAGGTTGCCGGCGAAAGATTTACTTTTATTGCTTTGGCAAACGAAAAGACATCGTCTTCTGCCATTTCAGCTTCCGCTGTCAATTGCAAATTATCCATTGTTGGCAAACGAAAAGTTTCGTTTGTCAAAGGCAAAAGTTGTATTTGAGAAAAGGCAGAAATACAACAAAATAAAAATAAGAAAATAGGTATTGTTTTGCGTGAAATCATGTATTATTGTAACAACAAAAGTCTGGATTCCGGACCCATATTGCAAATCAAATCAAGAATGCTAAGATTGGGTTGAAATCCTATTTTTTGAGCAAAAACTTGATAATATGGTGTGATTTCTAAAGTGATGTTTTTTTGTTTTGGATGAATTTTTATTCCGCGAAAATCAAAGGTTGGATCAATCGAAATGTCTTTATAATCAACGACTTTTGTCGATTGTTCGACATCAAGCAATGAAAAAATAACATTTTGCAATTCCGTATTGAAATCAATTAAAAATTCGTATTTTTTTTCATAAAAAGGCAATAAATCATCTTGATAATAATCAAAGAAAGGTGATGATTTGTATGACGATACGATTGTTCTCCAATGATTGCGTTGCCATTCTTCATCATAAGCAATCCGAATATCTCGCACCAACGAATGATTTGCATATTTTTTTACGGGAATGTTTAAATCTACAACTCCGTTTGCCGAGGCGATACGACATCTTGTGCGATAACTTTGTTTGTCGTATCTTTCTCCGGCATCAACAACTGATTCTTCGGATCGTAAAAAATGATAATAATATTCTATTGGAGCTAAATATGCTGTTGAAAAAATCATTTTTTTGCTCCTTTAAAGAAACGATTCCAACGTATTCCGCCGTCAAACAAATTTTTATCCGGATTGAGCGACAGCCAAACAAATAGAGGTTGACCAACGATGTGATCTTCCGGCACCGGTCCCCACATACGTGAATCTGCAGAATTGTGGCGATTATCTCCCATCATCCAATAATAATTTTGTTTGACAATATATTCTTTTGTCGGAATGTTGTTGATTAAAATTTCATTATTGCGAACAGCAAGCGTATTTCCTTCATAATTACGAATAATTCGTTCGTACAACGCTAAATTTTCTAAAGAAAGAGAAATTGTATCGCCTGATTTTGGCAAATAAATCGGACCATAATTGTCTGTTGTCCAATTCAAATTATAACCCATGGGATACATGGCTGATCGTTGAGATGTTAAATCTTCAATATTATGTTCTTCAACTTTTACAATCGTAGATAGCGAAGAGAGATATTTTTGATCGGATTCGGTCAATGGAATCAAATAGATGTGTAATCCATCTTCAGTTTGTCCCATGTAACTATGTTCTGAAGCTTCTTTAGAAATTGACAATTGATCCAACAAATCTTGTGTGATTGTTGTTTTGGAAGCAATTTCGCAATAATGTTGAACGCCATTTGGTCTATTTTGCATTTTTCCATTGATAAAAATTTCACGATTGCGAATTTCTATCGTATCTCCGGCAATTGCCACGCAACGTTTTACATAATTTTCTCGACGATCAACTGGTCGATAAAGCAATTCTCCGTATTGTTGAGGATTGGATTTTATTACTTTTTGACCAATAGAAAGACAAAGCGAACGAACGTCTATCGATGATGATTTCAGAGAATCTAAATTAAGATTTTTTTGTTCTAATTTTTCTTTCCCAATTCCATAGCAAATGCTTTCATAATCAACCGCTTGCATGTTTGAAACAACGGTATCTCCTGCCGGAAAATTAAAAACAACAATATCGCCTCGTTCAACGTTTCGCAATCCAGCCAACCGACGGCTTTCCCATTGAATGCCTTCTATGTACGATTTTGTTCCCCAAGGAAAAGTATGTTGTACGAGTGGAAATGAAAATGGAGTATTCGGAGTTCGTGCTCCATAAGCAATTTTGCTGACAAAAAGATGATCTCCAACCAACAATGTTTTTTCTAATGAAGAAGTCGGAATTTTGTAATTTTGAAAAAGATACAAGTTGATAAAATAAACCGCAATCAAAGCGAAAAGAATAGCATCAATCCATTCCATGACCGTGCGGAGCGTTTTATTTTTTGCCTTTTTCCACCAAGTCCAAGGAATAAAACGCGTGATGTAAATATCAAAAAACAAAATTAACGACAATAAAATCGTTGGATTTCCATGCCAAATAAAAAATAGCAATACAAAAAAAACAACAATGGAAAATTTTATCCATTGTCCCATTGTTGCTTCTTTAATTTTTTGTTGAAACATAAAATTTCTTTAAAAATTGAAAATATCATTCATCGAAAGAAAACCTTTCTTTCCTGCTGTAAATTCTGCTGCAATAACTGCTCCAAGAGCAAATCCTCGACGTGATTTTGCTTCGTGCGAAAAAGTTATCGTATCCACTTCGCTATCGTAAGTGACAATGTGCGTTCCCGGCACTTCTCCTTCTCTGACGGCTTTGATTGCAATGTCTTCAGAAGATTCTTCAATGTCTAATTTCCATGATTTTTTACGATCCAAATTCTCCATTA
>JAGCLW010000019.1 GCA_017646805.1 Paludibacteraceae bacterium
TCTTCTTCTTTTTATTTCCTTATTGTCGTGTAAAAAAGAAGTGCAATTGCCTTCCAACAAAGAACAACGAGTAGATTCAACAAAGTTGGATTTGGTTGAAATGAATAAGAAATTGTTGGAAATGGAAATGGCAGACATAGATGAATATATTCAAAAATCATCGTCTCAATTTCTTACAACAGCATCTGGAATACGTTATTCAATAAATAGAGGAGGCGGTCAAGATACGATTTATCGTCATGAGTCAGTCAAAGCGAGTTATGTCATCAAACTGTTGAACGATTCTCTTTGTTATGATTATTCCGGTGAAAATTCAGATTTGTTAATCGTAGGAAAAATGCGACATGAACGAGGCTTTGATGAAGCTTTGACTTTGATGTGTCGAGGAGATAATGGTATTTTTATCATACCTTCATATTTAGCTTATGGAGCATTGGGTGATCATAAAAAAATACCACCGAGAGCGACGCTTGTTTATCAAATTTTTAGTGTTGAATAATTCAAATTTTATGTATAAAATCTTTAACAATATTGTTTTTCTTTTTTCTTTTTTTCGTTTTTGTTCTTCGTGCGAAAATAAAGATACGTATGAGTATGAATGAAAGCAAGAAAAGAAACAAATCGATGCATTTATGAAGCGGAATGGCTTTGTAGAAGTAGATTCGTATCCGGCAGATAGTATTTGGGACGGGAAAGAGAATGTATTTTATCACGTTGAAGATGGAATTTATATCAATATTCAAGAAATGGGAGATAAGCGATATGCAGTTCAAGAAAATGATAAAGTGATTTTGAAATATATAAAATATACACTTGGAGATCCGATGATTGCGTTGGAGGATTATACAAATTATCCGAAAGAGTATACGTATGGATATTCGACAGATGCGACTTATGGATTATTGCAAGCAATTGCAATAATGAAATATCATGGTTCGAAAGCAAGAGTAATAATTCCATCAAAACTTTCATCAACAACAGATATGAATAATGTGATACCACATTATTATACAATAGAAATGAATATTCAATAAAAAAGATTTGAAAATGTCGTTAATAAAATCAATTTCCGGAATACGAGGAACAATAGGAGGCGTTGTAGGAGAAGGTCTCAATCCGCTTGATATTGTTAAGTTTACGGCGGCATATGCCACTTGGAACAAAAAAAATATTTCTAATCCTTCAAAAAAAATAGTGGTTGGGCGAGATGCTCGAATCTCTGGTGAAATGGTTTCGCATATAGTGATAGGAACTCTCATCGGAATGGGTTTTGATGTGGTAAATATTGGATTGGCATCAACTCCGACTACAGAATTGGCTGTCACAATGGAAGATGCTTGTGGAGGAATTATTCTTACGGCAAGTCATAATCCAAAACATTGGAACGCTTTGAAGTTGCTCAATGATAAAGGAGAATTTTTGAATGCAAAAGAAGGAGCTGAAGTTTTAGATTATGCAGAAAATGCAAATTTTTCTTTTGCAGAAGTTGATCAACTTGGAAAGGTGGTTGAAAAGTTTGATTATACGCAACGTCATATAGATCATGTTCTTTCGCTTAATTTAGTCGATGTAGAAGCCATAAAGGCGGCTGATTTTAAAGTTGCGATCGATTGTGTAAATTCTGTTGGAGGAATTGCACTTCCTGCACTTTTGAACGCTTTAGGTGTTACAAAAATAGAAAAACTTGGTTGCGAACCGAATGGTCAGTTTGCTCATAATCCGGAGCCACTTCCCGAACATTTGACAGATTTGTCTGATTTGGTAAAAACGACTAAAGCCGATGTTGGTTTTGTTGTCGATCCGGATGTTGATCGTTTGGCAATTATCAATGAAGACGGAACAATGTTTGGAGAAGAATATACACTTGTGTCGGTTGCCGATTATGTTCTTTCTCAAACACCTGGAAATACAGCTTCAAATATGAGTTCTACGCGTGCACTTCGTGATATAACAGAAAATTATGGTTGTACATATACGGCTTCTGCCGTAGGAGAAGTGAATGTCGTTTCGGCAATGAAAAAAACAAAATGTGTTATTGGAGGAGAAGGAAATGGCGGAGTTATTTATCCGGAAAGTCATTATGGACGAGACGCATTGGTTGGGATAGCATTGTTTCTTACACATTTGGCAAAAAGTAAAAAGACAACTTCACAATTAAGAGCATTGTATCCTTCATACTATATTTCAAAAAATAAGATTGAATTAACGCCACAAATTGATGTAGATGGAATTTTGGCGGTAATAAAAGGTTGTTACAAACGTCAATATGAGGTAAATGATGTAGATGGAGTGAAAATTGAGTTTCCTCAAGGTTGGGTACATCTTCGTAAATCAAATACAGAACCGATAATTCGTATTTATTCGGAGGCACCAACAAAGGAGCAAGCCGATTGTTTTGCACAAGCGATTATTGCTGAAATTAAGCGTATTGCGAATATTTAAATAAAATAAATAGAGATTTTTAGAAAAAGAGATGCATTTTGCATCTCTTTTTTTTAGCAAAAAAAAACATTGACATAGATTGTCAATTTGTTGCGGTATTTTTGCCGTACAAATAAAGATTTTGTATAAAATAAACTTTGTTAAAATAGGGAGAACACCTCTTAAGACCATTTTTTTTAAGAGATTTTTAGAAAAAAAAGCACACACTTAATTAATTAACTTTTTCGTATTGTTTTTTTCTTTTTTTGTTAATGTTTTTTTTGGGTTAGTTATTTAAGAAAAAGTCCCTCGTAAAAATTTTTACGAGGGACTTTTGATTTTCGATGTTACACTATAATTTTATTTAATTGTTGCAATTGCATTTTCAACAGCTTGATTTAATCCGGAAATGTCTTTTCCTCCGGCAGTTGCCATAAATGGCTGACCTCCTCCGTTTCCGTTGATGGCTTTGGCCGCTTCGCGAACAATTGTTGTGGCATTGTAGCCCGCATCTACCATAGATTGTGATAAAACAATGGTGAGAGATGGTTTGCTTTCGACGGAACTACCGAAGATGAGTACAAATTTTTCGTTTGCAAATTTGTTGCGAAGAATGGTTGCAACGCCACGAACGATATCGATGGCAATGTTGTTTTTTGTAGTTGCGATTATTTTAATATCGTTTTGTTCTTTTATGTTTGAAATCAATTGCTCTGCTATATTGGCAATTTTTTCTTGTTGAAAAACTTCTATTTTCTTCTTTAAATCAGCGTTTTCATCAATCGTTTTCTTGATTGTGGAAATAAGTTGAGGAGCATTGTTGAAGAGTTCTTTTGTGTTGCGAAGAAGATCTTGTTGTGCATCAACAAATTCTTCTGCTTTTTCTGCGGTAACGGCTTCGATACGACGTACTCCTGCAGCGACGCTTGATTCTGAAATGATTCGGACAAATCCGATTTGTCCGGTTGTTTTTGCATGCGTTCCACCGCATAATTCAATGCTTGAACCGTATTTTATTACGCGGACTTTTTCTCCGTATTTTTCTCCAAAAAGAGCCATGGCACCAAGATTTTTGGCTTCATTGATTGGCATGTCTCTATATTCTTCGAGCGGTAAATTTTGACGTATTTTTTGGTTTGTTAAACGTTCTACTTGACGCAATTATTCGCTGGATACTTTTTGAAAATGAGAGAAATCAAATCGTAATTCGTTTTCTGTGACGAGAGAACCTTTTTGTTCAACATGATTTCCTAATATTTCGCGAAGAGATTCGTGCAAAAGATGTGTCGCTGTGTGATTGTTTTCGATAGCGATACGACGTTTTTCATTTACTTTTGCAACAAATGTTGTGGTTACATCTTTTGGAAGTTTTTTGCACAAATGAATGCTAAGTCCGTTTTCTTTTTTTGTATCAATGATCGAAATGGTTTCTTCGTCATTAGATAATGTTCCTGCATCACCGCATTGTCCTCCCATTTCGCCATAAAATGGAGTTGGATTAAGAACGAGTTGGAAAAAATCTTCTTTCTTTTGAGTGACTTTGCGATAGCGTAGGATTTCTACTTCTGATTCAGTTGTGTCGTAACCAACAAAATTGCTTTCGCCTTCTTTGATGGTGATCCAATCTCCTGTTTCGATGGCTGCGGCATTTCTTGCTCGTTCTTTTTGTTTTTGCATTTCTACGTCAAATTCCTTCGCATTTACCGTCATGTTATTTTCTCTCAAAATGAGTTCGGTAAGATCAAGTGGGAATCCGTACGTGTCATATAGGATAAAGGCATTGTTTCCGCTTAATTCGGTTTTGCCTTCTTTTTTTGTTTCGTTAATGATTTTTTCTAAAAGACGAATTCCGGTTTCCAGCGTTCTAAGGAAAGATTCTTCTTCTTCTTTGATGACTTTTTCGACTAATGATTGTTGACTGATAAGTTCTGGGTAAGCTTCTCCCATGCTATCGATGAGGGTCGGAATTAGTTGGCAAAGAAAAGGTTTTTGTTGTCCCAAGAATGTATATCCGTATCGAACGGCACGACGAAGTATTCGTCGGATGACGTAGCCAGCTTTTGCGTTAGATGGTAATTGTCCATCGGTGATTGAAAATGCAATGGTGCGAATATGGTCGGTAATGACACGCATAGCAATGTCTTTTTTTGAATCATCGCCATATTGGCAATTGGCTAATTTTCCTATTGCTTTGATTAGCGGTTGGAAAACGTCAGTGTCGTAGTTGGATTGTTTTCCTTGTATTGCCATGCAAAGTCGTTCAAATCCCATTCCGGTATCAACGCATTTGGCAGGAAGTGGTTCTAATGATCCATCGGCTTTGCGGTTAAATTGCATGAAGACATTGTTCCAAATTTCAACTACTTGAGGGTGATCTGCGTTGACAAGTTCAACGCCAGGCTTTTTTGCACGTTCTTCGTCCGAACGAAGATCAATGTGAATTTCGGAGCATGGTCCACAAGGTCCCATATCTCCCATTTCCCAGAAGTTGTCTTTTTTGTTCCCATTGATAATACGATCGACAGGAAGATATTTTGCCCAAATTGTAGCGGCTTCATCGTCTCGTTCCAATCCTTCAGACTCGTCTCCTTCAAAAATAGTTGCATAAAGACGACTTTTATCTAATTTTAATACTTCAGTGAGGTATTCCCATGCCCAAGCAATTGCTTCTTCTTTGAAGTAATCTCCAAAAGACCAATTGCCTAACATTTCAAACATGGTGTGATGATAAGTATCGTGTCCGACTTCTTCCAAATCGTTGTGTTTTCCGCTAACGCGAAGACATTTTTGTGAGTCAGCGATACGAGGATATTTGATTGGAGCATTGCCCAAGAAAATGTCTTTGAATTGATTCATTCCTGCATTGGTAAACATCAATGTAGGATCATTTTTTACAACCATTGGTGCTGATGGCACGATATGGTGTTGTTTTGAAGCAAAAAAATCGAGAAACGATTTTCTAATTTCTTTTGCAGTCATTGTTCAAAAAAGATAAATTACAAATTATTAAAAAATAAAGAAAACAATGTGGAATTTTTCATTGTTTTTGTGAACTGCAAAGATAGAAAAAAAACTTGATTTTTGAGGTTCTCTTATTGGTGGTATTTTATTTTTTTACTACTTTTGTGGGATAAAAAAAGAAGACAATAGAAAGTTTTTTTTTACGAATAAAATGTACGAAGAGAGTACATGTAGAATTTGATTTTTATGGCAAAAACAAAATATCATTTTAATCAAGAAACATTATCGTACGAAAAAGTTCGGCTATCGGTTTGGCAACATGTAAAAAACATATTGTTGCACGTGGTGGCTTCTTGCTTTTTAGGGATTGTGTTTTTCTTGATTTTTGTTTTTATGGTAGAATCTCCGTATCAAAAAAAATTGAGAGAGGAGAATAAAAAAATTCTTGCACAATACAAGATGTTGAATAAGCGAATGGACCAGGTGCAAGAAACGTTGAACGACATGCAACAACGCGATGATAATTTGTATCGTGTTATATTTCAGGCAGATCCGATACCTTCTTCGATGCGAAATGGTGAATTTTATCAGACAAGTCGATATGAAGATATTAAGGAATATACGAGTTCGGAATTGGTTGTCAATACCGTGAAACGAGCAGACGAAATAGCACGTCAGTTGTATGTTCAATCATGTTCGTTTGATGATATTGTGAAAATGTCCAAAGATCAAGAAAAGCGATTGCAATGTATTCCGGCGATTCAACCGGTGTATAATAAAGATTTGAAACGAATGGCTTCCGGATATGGACGACGAATAGATCCGATATATCACACGATAAAATTTCATGCCGGAATGGACTTTTCGGCTCCGATAGGCACGGAAATTTTTGCAACGGGAAATGGCGTTGTAACTTCGGCAGGTTGGCGTCAAGGTTATGGAAAATGTGTGACGATAGACCATGGATATGGTTATGAGACATTATATGCTCACATGGACGGATTTGAAGTTCATGTAGGGAAGAAAGTTGTCAGAGGCGATGTGATTGGTTATGTTGGAAATACAGGAAAATCTACCGGACCTCATTTGCATTACGAAGTTCATGTAAGAGGACAAGCCGTAAATCCGGCTAACTATTATTTCAGAGATTTGTCTCCCGAAGATTATGATAAAATGCTTCAAATTACGACGAATAACGCAAAAGTGTTTGATTAAAAAAAATAGAGTATGAACCAAACCACAGAAGAAAAAGAGTTATCCGACAAATTGATGATTCAACACGAGTATGAATTGTTGCTTGAAGATTATAAAGAGTGTGGACACAATCTCAATTTTGATTTGGTAAATAAGGCATTTAATTTTGCCAATAAAGCTCATGCCGGAGCTCGTCGTCGTTCGGGCGAACCATATATGATGCATCCGTTGGCTGTGGCTCGTATTGTAACAAAAGAAATTGGATTGGGAACAACTTCTGTTTGTTCTGCGTTGTTGCATGATGTGGTAGAAGATACAGATTATACGGTAGAAGACATAGAGGGATTGTTTACAAAACGGATAGCAACGATTGTTGACGGATTGACAAAAATTGCCGGTGGCGTATTTGGCGATCGAGCATCTTCTCAAGCCGAAAATTTTCGCAAACTGATTTTTACTTCTCAAGAAGATGTGCGAGTAATTATGATTAAAATTGCCGACCGTCTTCATAATATGCGAACACTAAATTCGATGCCTCCGGCAAAACAATATAAAATTGCCGGCGAGACATTGTATATTTATGCTCCGCTTGCACATCGTTTAGGTTTGTTCAAAATAAAAACGGAACTTGAAGATTTAAGTTTTCGTTATGAGCATCCGGAAATTTGTCATCAACTACAAGAACGCCTTGCGGTTGGCGATAAAGAACGTGAAGATTTGTATGCTCATTTCGTCACTCCAATTCAAAAATCGCTTGATGAACTTGGATATGAATATAAAATAGAAAAACGTATCAAAACGATTTATTCTATTTGGCGAAAAATGCAAAAGAAAAACATTCCGTTTGAAGAAGTGTATGACTTGATGGCGGTTCGGATTATTTACAAACCGCAAGAAGGAATTTCGGAACAAGCTCAAGCGTGGATGATTTATTCAACCATTACAAAACATTATAAGCCACATCCGGAGCGAACGCGAGATTGGGTTAGTTCTCCAAAAGCCAATGGTTATGAAGCTTTGCATTTGACGGTGATGAGTCCTGATGGACAATGGGTGGAAGTCCAAATTCGTAGCGAACGAATGCATGACATTGCCGAAAAAGGTATTTCTGCTCATTGGAAATACAAAGATGGAGAGCACAACGAAGATACAGAATTAGATAATTGGGTAAATACAATTAAGGATTTGCTCGAAAATCCGGAGCCAAACGCAATTGACTTTTTGGATACATTTAAAATGAATCTGTATGCGACGGAGATTTTTGTTTTTACGCCAAAAGGAGATATTAAGACATTGCCACAAAATGCCACAGCTCTCGATTTTGCATTTTCGTTGCATACGGATATTGGTTTTCAATGTATTGGAGCTAAGGTAAATCATAAGTTGGTGCCACTGAGTCAGGTGCTGCAAAGTGGTGACCAAGTAGAAATTTTGACTTCAAAAAAGCAAGTTCCTCAATCTGAATGGCTTGATTTTGTCTCAACAGCACAAGCAAAATCAAAATTGAAAGCATTTTTTAGAAAAGAAATGCGACAATTGATCGAAAAAGGGAAAGTTTTGTTGGAAGAAAAATTGGCGTCGTTGAATATTGTTGGCGATCAGGCTACGATACAAAAGTTGATGAATTTTTTCAACGTTCGTCAAAAGCAAGATTTGTATTACGAAATCGGAAAAGGCGTTTTCTCACTGAATGAGGTGGAAAATGTGTTGCAAAAGAAAGAGAAAAAGCCGAACAAATGGATGCATTATTTGAAGACAATTCCTTCGTTTGTTTTATTCAAAAAGAAGAAAAAAGAGAACGAAGAGGATTTTTCTGTCGTGCCAACGAAGATTGACAAGAAGAAGATTTTGCAACTCAGTGTCGATCCAAAACTTTCTGCCACACCTTACAAGGTGGCTTCTTGTTGCAATCCTATTCCGGGCGACGAAGTGATTGCGTTCATCAATGAAGATGGCGTTTCGGTCACGCTTCACAAACGAAATTGTTCGGTTGCCGACAAATTGAAAGCCAATTTTGGTGAGCGAATTATTCAAGTGGAATGGGCAACAAGTCAAGATGCCGTTTTCCCGGTTACGTTGGAAATTAGCGGTATTGATGAGCAAGGAGTGCTGATGAAAATCATAGACGAATTCAATAAAGAATCGTTCAGTGTGCAAAAGGTTGATTTGGATACAAAAGACGGCATTTTTGGCGGACAAGTTCGCGTGTTGGTGCATCACACCGAAGATATCAACAATCTTTGTGTTAATATCTCAAAAATCAAGGCGGTTGTTTCTGTCAATCGTGTAGAAAAATAAAAAAGATGTTTAATTATAAGATTGTTGCGTTATTATATGGAACAATATATTGTTACACAGAAGACAAAAGATCACGTGTATTTTAAGCGTGTTGGAAGAGAAGATTTGTCAGATTTAATTGTAACAAAGAAATTTTTGCGTGAATTATTGCGTCAAAGTGATAATCCAGATAAAATTACTTGCGAACAGTTGATTTCTATTGAATATGAATCAGAAACTGATGTTGTTCCAATGTCATTTAATGGAATTTTAAAACGAAAATCTTTATAAAATAAAAAAAACAAAAAGGAGTATCAATTTTGATACTCCTTTGTTGTATAAAATGCGAATAAAATCAATATCTATAATGTTCGGCTTTGTAAGGTCCGTCGATATTGACTCCGATGTAGTCGGCTTGTTTTTGTGTCAATTTAGAAAGTTTTACACCAATGCGTTCAAGGTGTAATCGAGCCACTTCTTCGTCAAGATATTTAGGCAAACGATAGACGCCAATTTCGTAATCTTTTTGCCATAAATCAATTTGAGCGAGAGTTTGATTGGTAAAAGAGTTGCTCATTACGAAAGAAGGGTGTCCGGTTGCACAACCAAGATTGACAAGACGACCTTCTGCAAGTAGGAAAATGGAATTTCCGGTTGGGAAAGTGTATTTGTCAACTTGTGGTTTGATGTTGGTGTGCTTGATGTTTGGGTAATTGATGAGTGCATCAACTTGGATTTCGTTGTCGAAATGTCCGATATTGCAAACAATGGCTTGATCTTTCATGTTTTTCATGTGATCAATTGTGATGATGTCGCAATTTCCGGTTGTTGTGACAAAGATATTACCTTCGTTGATGGCATCTTCCATTGTGGTGACTTCAAAACCTTCCATTGCGGCTTGTAGAGCACAGATTGGATCGATTTCGGTAACAAGAACACGAGCTCCGTATGATCGCATAGAATGAGCACAACCTTTTCCTACATCACCATATCCGGCAACTACAACGACTTTCCCGGCAATCATCACGTCGGTAGCTCGTTTGATTCCATCGGCAAGAGATTCTCGACAACCATAGAGATTGTCAAATTTTGATTTTGTCACGCTATCATTTACGTTGATTGCAGGAACGAGAAGTTCGCCTTTTTCCATCATTTGATAAAGTCGGTGAACTCCGGTTGTGGTTTCTTCGCTTACGCCACGCATTTCGGCAACGGTATTGTGCCAACGTTGATTATCTTCTTTTAATATACGATTAAGAGTGTCAAGAATGACTTGTTCTTCGTGGTTTGATCCTTTGTAGTTGATGCTTTCTGGATCATTTTCTGCTTTGTATCCTTTGTGGATAAGAAGCGATGCATCTCCGCCATCGTCGACGATGAGTTGTGGACCTTTTCCATCAGGGAAACGTAGAGCCATGTCTGTACACCACCAATATTCTTCGAGAGATTCTCCTTTCCAAGCAAAGACCGGAATTCCTGCGGCAGCGATTGCGGCAGCGGCATGGTCTTGAGTAGAGAAAATGTTACAACTTGCCCAGCGAACGTTTGCTCCAAGATCGACGAGTGTTTCGATCAAAACGGCAGTCTGTATCGTCATGTGAAGAGATCCTGTGATGCGAGCTCCGGCAAGAGGTTTTTGTCCTTCATATTTTTTGCGAATTGCCATCAATCCCGGCATTTCATGTTCTGCAATTTCAATTTCTTTTCGTCCAAATTCGGCTAAAGAAATGTCGGCAACTTTGTACGGTAAATTGTTGTCAAATTGTTGTGTAGACATATTTTTATTTTTTTTTTATGTTTAAAGGCTTGTTTTTTTAGCGTTGCAAAGATAGCGAAAAAAGTGCATTTTTGGAAATAGGGTAATTTTCGTATATTATTTTTTATTACTTTTGTAGTTCACACAATTGAATGAAAAAAGAATACAGAGAAAAGATATGGATTCGGTTAAAGAAAATATGAATTGGGAATTGCAGTGTGCGGAAGAATTTGTGGAGTATACGAATCGGAATTTGTTTTTGACGGGGAAAGCAGGTACAGGGAAAACAACTTTTTTGAAAAAATTGCATCAGCGAAGTCCGAAGCGAATGATTGTGGCAGCACCTACCGGAGTGGCGGCGATCAATGCAGGAGGCGTGACGTTGCACAGTTTGTTTCAGTTTCCTTTTGGGGTGATGGCAGATCCGGTTAAGAGGAGTCAATTGTTGAAAAAGAATTTGTTGTCAAGTGCAAAGCGAAAGTTGCTTCGGACAATCAATCTTTTGGTGATTGATGAGATTAGTATGGTGCGAGCGGATTTGTTGGACGCAGTAGATGAAATGTTGAAGCGAATACGGCAATGTTATCATTTGCCATTTGGCGGAGTTCAAGTGTTGATGATTGGCGATTTGCAACAATTGTCGCCGGTGGTAAAAGATGAAGATGAGGAGGAGATGAGAGAGAATTACGAAACGCCATATTTTTTTTCATCAAAGGTATTCAAAGAAGCGAATGTTTTGTCAATTGAATTGAATCGAGTGTTTCGTCAGCAAGATGCACTTTTTTTGACTATTTTGAATCAAGTTAGAAACAATACATTGTCGGAGCAAAATTTGCGGTTGTTGAATGAGCGATTCCAACCTCATTTTGAGCCGAAAGATACAGAAGGATATATTGTGCTTTGCACGATCAATCGCAAAGTGAAAAGTTTGAATGAATCAAAGTTGAATGCTTTGGATTCTAAATTGCATGTTTTTTCTGCTCGAGTAGAAGGTAATTTTCCGGAAAGTTCTTATCCGGTTGATTTTGATTTGTCGTTGAAAGTGGGAGCACAAGTTATGTTTGCCAAAAATGATTCGGGAGCGGAAAAGCGGTATTTCAATGGTAAAATTGGTCGTGTGACTCGTATTGATGAAAAAGCGGTGTATGTTAAGTGTATTGATGAAACGGAAGAGATTAAAGTTGTTCCGCAAAAATGGGAAAATATACGTTTTGAGGTAAATGCCCAAACGGAAGAGTTGGAAGAAGTTGTGGAAGGTTCGTTTGTGCAATATCCATTGAAGTTGGCTTGGGCAATCACGATTCATAAAAGTCAGGGATTGACATTTGACAAGGCAATTATTGATGCGGAACATTCGTTTGCACACGGACAGGTTTATGTGGCATTGAGTCGCTGTCGTACGCTTGAAGGATTAGTTTTGAGTTCGCCGATTTTACAAAAGAGTATTATTTCCGATTCAAACGTATTTTCTTTTACACGAAATATAGAAGAAAATCCGTTGACAAAAGAGGATTTGGAATTGAATAAAATTTATTATCAACAGAGTTTGATTAAAGAAATTTTTTCATTTGATTTGCTTGCCAAAGAATTGAGTGCGATGATGAGTTTGTTTGTGCAATATACGTTGAGTGTGCCTCAGTTTGTTGTGATTCGTTTGGGCGAAGTCATTCGTCTTTTTCGTCAACATATACAAGATGTATCGAAGTCATTTGAAGTTCAAATTGATAATTTGTTGAAAACCGAACCGATGGTTGAAAACAATTTTGTTTTGCAAGAACGATTTTCCAAAGCATCGCCATATTTTTTGGAGCAAATCGAAACTATTTTGACAAAAGGATTGTTGCAACAAGAAATAGATATTGATAATCAGGAGGTTTTGAAAAAAGTGTTGCGACATTTTGAAAATATTCAAGTGGAAATTGACGACAAGAAAGTTTGTCTGAATGCGATTCGAGAAGGTTTTGTTTTGAAAGAATTTTTGGACATTCGAGCCAAAGCTCGTTTGCATGAAAATGCAAAATCTGTACAATCGCAAAATTCTTTTGATGCGAAAGATTCGTTGCCTAAAGGTGTTGAAAATCCGAAATTATTCGTCATGTTGAGAAATTGGCGGAAAGAAACGGCAGAGGAAAATCATTTGTCTGTAAGCAGTGTGTTGTCGTTGAAATCAATGTTGTCGATTTGTGAAAAATTGCCTGCGGATAAAGAAAGTTTGCATGTGGTGGAAAAATTTGGTAATGCAAAAGCTAAGTTGTATGGAGCTCAAATTGTCGATTTGGTTTTGCGATATTGCAGAGAAGAAGGCACGATTCCTTTTGTAAATCATAAACAAACAACGTATGATGTTACATACGAATTTTGGAAAAAAGGATTTTCGTTGGAAGAAATAGCTCAACAACGCGATTGTAAAATGTCTACAATAGAAACTCATATCGTGAAATTGGTGATGGAACGGCGAATTGCTCCTTCGGAAGTGATTGCTCAAGAGCGAATAGATGAGTTGCAAAATAATATTGCAGAAATACCTTTTTATTCTTTTTCTCAAATGTATGAACATTTTGAAGGAAAATATTCTTGGTTGGAAATTCGAGTCGTTTGTGCGATGAATGAAATGAAATAATTAGAAAAATTTTATGTTGCGATTAGAAAATTTGTCACAAATTGGTGGTAAGAAACGATTGTGTGCGAGCAAATCAATCAGCAATCGAGTGTTGATTATGAATGCGTTAGCAAATGGAGATGTTTCTTTATTGTCAAATCTTGCTGTTTGCGATGACACTGATGTGATGCTGCGTGCTTTGACGGAAATGAGTCATGAAATCAACATTGGAGCAGCTGGGACTTCAATGCGTTTTTTGACGGCATATTTGTCAACTTGCGAAGGAGAAACACATTTGATTACAGGAACAGAACGAATGAAAAATCGTCCAATTTCACTTTTGGTAGAAGTTTTGAGAAGTCTTGGAGCCGATATTTCGTATGTGGAAAAAGAAGGATTTCCTCCCTTGCAAATCAAAGGAAAATGTCTTGAAGGAGGATCGATAGAGATAAAAGGAGACGTCAGCAGTCAATATATTTCAGCTTTGCTGATGATTGCTCCCAAATTAAAAAAAGGTTTACAATTAAAATTGATTGGAAAAGTCATTTCGCGTCCGTATATATTGATGACTTTGAGTTTGATGAAAGAATTTGGAATAGAAAGTTTTTGGGACGAAAAAACAAATGTAATCAATGTGCCACATCAAAACTACGTTTCGTGTCCGTATGTGGTTGAAAATGACTGGAGTGGAGCAAGTTATTGGTATGAATTTTTAGCAGTGCAAGGTTCGGGAGAAATTGTTTTATCCGGATTGCGAGAACAAAGTACGCAAGGAGATCAAAAAATTTCAACGTTATTTTCTCAATTAGGTGTTGATACAAAATATACAGATGACGGTATAATTTTGACAGCTACGGGAGAGTGTGTAGAACAAATGGAGTATGATTTTGTCGAACAACCGGATATGGCTCAAACGTTTGTCGTTGCGTGTTGTTTGTTGGGAATTCCGTTTCATTTTTATGGACTACAAAGTTTGAAGATAAAAGAGACTGATCGTATTTTTGCTTTGAAAAATGAATTGAAAAAAGTGGGATTTGTTATTGAAGAACCTTGCGAAGGAGAATTGCAATGGAAAGGTTTGAAATGCGAACAGCAAAATCCAATTGTTATAGAAACTTATGAGGATCATCGCATGGCGATGTCGTTTGCTCCGGTGGCAATAAAATTTCCAATTATAATTCATCATCCTGAAGTGGTTTCAAAGAGTTATCCTATTTTTTGGGAAACGTTGTTGGATAAATAAAAAAAATTTTTTTGGCACATAGTTTGCTTTTATGTTAGAAAATAAAAAATTAAGAGTATTAACCATTTAAATTTTACGATCATGAAACGTTATATTATATTTGGATTGGTAACAATGCTTTCTTTTACTACGATTTCAGTGACGGCTCAACGCAGAGGAGGTGATAGCTCTAATTCTTCTCGTAGTACAACAACATCAGGTTTGCGTTCTTCTTCTTCTTCGGTAAATAATAATTCTTCATCAGTGAGAAGTTCTTCAACTACACAAACTCGCTCAACCGGAAACGTTAGAACAAGTAGTAGCAATAGTCGAGAATCAAAAACAAATGTTCGCACGGCTCCAAATCAAAGACAAACAAATACAATTTCGTCGTCTTCTTCAAATTATCGAGTAGAACACAAACCAATGGAGAACCCGATAAAGGTTAAACCTAAAAAAATGAAAACGTATCCGAGTCATAAAGTGACTACAGTTGTGCATCATTATCCTCGTACAATCACAACCGTTCATAATCATAAACATATTTATCACGGAGGCGTTAATTACTATTATTTAGATGGTCGTTATTATACATATCGCGATAATGCGTATGTGATTGTTCCTCCACCACGAAAAATTAGAGTGGCAACCATTCCGGAAACGTTTTTTACTCTTTTGGTGAAAAATCTTACGTATTATTATGTGGCAGGAGCGTATTATCGTTACGACAATGTTTCGAGAACGTATGAAGTGGTAGATCCTCCTATGGGAGCGATTGTTCCGGAATTGCCAGAATATGATGTAAATACGGTGATGTTGAAGGGGAAAACATATCTTGTATATGACAATATTCTTTATAAACCAATTGTGACAGCAAGTGGAGTGCAATATGAAGTTGTTGGAACGTTTGGAGATAATTATTGATTTATGAAACAATTTCAAATAGGTTGCCATCTTTCGGCATCAAAAGGTTTTTTGTCGATGGGACAAGAAGCAATTTCGATAGGGGCAAATACATTTCAATTTTTTACAAGAAATCCTCGTGGAGGTCAAGCAAAAGACATCGATGTGAAAGACATCGATGCCTTTCTTGCGTTTGCGAAAGAGCATCAAATAGAAACGATTTTGGCTCATGCTCCATATACGTTGAATGCATGTGCGGCAGATTCCGGATTGCGTATGTTTGCACGTCGCACAATGGCAGATGATATTCGTCGTATGGAATTTCTTCCGGGCAATATGTATAATTTTCATCCGGGAAGTCATGTGAAACAAGGAGTTGATGTCGGAGTGAATTATATTGCAGAATTGTTGAATGACGTCATTTTTGAGCAACAGACAACAACGATTTTGTTGGAAACAATGTCTGGAAAAGGAAGCGAAGTAGGACGTTCGTTTGAAGAGTTGAGAGCAATCATTGATAAAGTTAAGTTAGAAGAAAAACTTGGCGTTTGTTTGGATACTTGTCATGTATATGATGCCGGATATGATATAGTCAATCGTTTAGATGATGTATTGAATGAGTTTGATCATATTCTTGGATTGAATCGTCTGAAAGCGATTCATATAAATGATTCTAAAAATCCATTTGAAAGTCATAAAGATCGTCATGAATTGATTGGAAATGGCTATATTGGAGAAGAAGCGATGAAGCGTATAGTGAATCATCCTCAGTTGACACATTTGCCTTTTTATCTTGAAACGCCAAATGATCTTCAAGGATATGCACGAGAAATAGCGTTGTTGAAATCGTGGAAAGAGGGAATTTAAATGGTTGTGAGATAGAATAAAAATCATTACCTTTGCAACGTTTTTTTTGTAGAATATTATCTGTTTTTTTCAATGCATAAAGCCGGATTTGTAAATATTGTAGGAAATCCAAATGTTGGGAAATCAACATTGATGAATGCTTTGGTTGGTGAGCGAATTTCGATTATTACATCAAAAGCTCAGACAACGCGTCATCGTATTATGGGAATTGTCAATGGAGAGAATTTTCAAATTGTTTATTCGGATACTCCGGGAGTTTTGAAACCAAATTATCGGTTGCAAGAATCTATGTTGGGATTTTCAAAATCAGCACTTTCCGATGCAGATGTATTGTTGTATGTGACAGATGTGTTTGATTCTCCGGAACGAAACAAAGATTTTGTTCGTATGGTGAATGAAAATACAGCTCCGGTAATTTTGGTGTTGAATAAAATTGATTTGATAGATCAACATAAATTGGAACAAAAAGTAGATTATTGGAAATCAATTATTCCGCGTGCGGAAATTTTGCCATTGTCTGCGATGCATAAATTTAATCTTAATCCGTTGTTGAAAAGGATTGAAGATTTATTGCCGGAGTCTCCGCCATTTTTTGATAAAGATTCGTTGACGGATAAACCAGCTCGTTTTTTTGTTACGGAAATCATTCGTGAGAAAATATTGTTGAATTATGAAAAAGAAATTCCTTATTCGGTGGAAGTTGTTGTAGAACAATTCAAAGAAGAGGAAAATATAATTCGAATCAATGCGGTGATTTATGTAGAAAGAGAATCTCAAAAGGGAATCATTATTGGTCATGGAGGGAAGTCTTTGAAACGAGTTGGAATAGAATCACGAAAAGACATAGAGTTGTTTTTTGACAAGAAAGTTTATCTCGAATTATTTGTCAAAGTAGAAAAAGATTGGCATAGTTCTGAAGGGAAATTGAAAGGTTTTGGATATAAATTAGATTAAATTATAAAATTGGGCTTGCATTTTTTTGCAAGAAACTCGAAAGATTTTTTAATGTTTTAACTGTATGAATAACATTGTAGCAATTGTAGGTCGTCCAAATGTTGGGAAATCAACATTATTTAATCGTCTGACAAAAACTCGTCGTGCGATAGTGGCAGAAGAGGCAGGAACGACTCGTGACCGTCAGTATGGAAAAACGGATTGGGAAGGACAAGAATTTTCTATTATAGATACAGGAGGTTGGGTTATCAATTCGGATGACGTTTTTGAGTCTGAAATTAAACGTCAAGTATCGTTGGCAATTGATGAGGCTGATGTGATATTATTTGTTGTCGATGTGATGAGTGGAATTACAGACTACGATCTTGAAATTGCGAATATGCTTCGCCGTGGCAAAAAACCGGTTATTTTAGCTTCTAACAAGGTGGATACTTTTGAAGCTCAATATCAGGCGGCAGAATTTTATTCTCTTGGTTTGGGCGAACCATATATTCTTTCTGCATTGAATGGACTTGGAACGGGGGAATTGTTAGATGAAATCATAAAACATTTTCCAGAAAAAAACAATTCTGATGAAGATGATTATTTGGACGAACTTCCTCGATTTGCCATTGTTGGTCGTCCTAATGCGGGAAAATCTTCGTTGGTGAATGCGTTTTTAGATGACAATCGTTCGATTGTGACTGATATTGCCGGAACGACGAGAGATTCTATTTACACTCGTTATAATAAATTTGGTCATGATTTTTATCTTGTAGATACGGCCGGTATTCGAAAAAAAGCAAAAGTTAATGAAGACTTGGAATATTATTCGGTCATACGTTCTATTCGAGCAATAGAAAATAGTGATGTTTGTGTGTTGATGATTGATGCTACTCGAGGCATAGAAAGTCAGGATTTGAACATTTTTTCTATTATTCAAAAAAATAAAAAAGGATTGGTCGTTTGTGTAAATAAATGGGATTTGATAGAAGAGAAATCGGCCAAATCGATTAAGACTTTTGAAAAAGCCATTAGAGAGCGATTGGCTCCGTTTGTGGATTTTCCTATTATTTTTACATCGGCATTGACAAAACAACGTATTTTTAAAGTGATAGAAACGGCAGTGCAAGTGTATGAAAACAAGGTGAGAAAAGTTTCAACGGCCAAGTTGAACGAATTTATTCTTCCGCTTATAGAAAATTATCCACCACCAGCATTGAAAGGAAAGTACATTAAAATTAAATATGCGACGCAATTGCCTAATACACAAATTCCTACGTTTGTGTTTTTTGCAAATTTACCTCAATATGTAAAAGAACCATATCGTCGTTATTTGGAAAATAAAATTCGTTCTGAATGGGATTTTTCAGGAACTCCAATACAACTATTTATGCGTCAAAAATAATTTTTTTTGAAAAAGACGTCACTTTGTGGCGTCTTTCATTTTTTTTTGTGTTATGAAATTATTTACAGCAAAACAAATTCGAGAAATTGATCGTTTGACGATAGAAAACAGAAATATTTCTTCGTTAGATTTGATGGAAGAAGTTGCAATAAGAATTGCAGATTGTATTTTACAACGTTATCAAAATCCGTTGTCAAGTGTAATTTTTGTAGGAAAGGGAAATAATGGAGGCGATGGATTGGCGATTGCTCGATTGTTGAGCCGACGTGGTTGGAAGATTTCTGTTGTGATGTGTAATGATGAATCGACGTTGTCTTCCGATTGTCAATCTAATTTCAATCGTTTGCCTCAAGAGGTTCAGATTTTATATTATTCGGAAACGTTGGATTTGTCTTCATTTTTTTTACAAAAAACAATTCTCATTGACGCTTTGTTTGGAATAGGACTCAATCGAAATCTTTCTCTTTATTGGAGTGGTGTGATTCAAAAAATAAATGAGTTAGGACAAAATGCACACCATGTAATTTCAATAGATTTTCCATCAGGACTTCCTTCAGATCCAAATGTTTTGTTTAATCCTCAAACTGTCGTAAAAGCAGATTGGACAATTAGTATTTTGACTCCTAAAATAGTTTCTTTCATGCCAAATAGCAGTGTCTTTTTGGGAGAAAAAACTTGTTTGGAAATGTCGGACGTGTTTGATCAAAATGTGATAGAAAAGATAGAAACGCCGTATTTTTTTATTCGTAAAGAAAATGTGATTTTGCCAAAACGAGATGTTTTTTCGCACAAAGGATCATTTGGTCATGCGTTGATGATAGGAGGAAGTCAAGGAATGATAGGTGCTTTGCTTTTGTCGGCAGAATCGTGTTTGCGAAGCGGTGTTGGGTTACTTTCTTTGCTTGGACCAAAACGTTCGATTGATTCATATCAAGTGCGATTGCCGGAAACGATGAATTTGCCATTTGGATATGAGGAAATACAAGAAAATGAATTTGATAGTTTAAAATATGATGCAATTGGGATAGGTTGTGGATTAGGTAAATCAAAAGAATCTGTCAATATTGTAAAATGGATTTTGTCAAAATCGAATAATCCAATAGTGATTGATGCCGATGCATTAAATATTTTGTCAGAACATAAAGATTTGCTTTCGCAAATACCAAAACAATCAATTCTAACTCCTCACCCTAAAGAATGGGAGCGAATAAGCGGTGTTTCTTCTGCAGATCGTTGGGCTCAAATAGAAGTTGCTCAACTTTTTGCACGACAATATGAACTAAATATTGTGTTAAAAGGAGCGTATTCCGTTGTCGTTTCTTCTCAAGGAGAGTTGTTTTTTAATTCGACAGGAAATCCGGGAATGGCAACTGCTGGAAGTGGAGATGTTTTGTGTGGTATGATTTTGTCTTTTTTGGCACAAGGAAAAAAGCCGATTGATGCGGCAATTACAGGTGTTTTTTTTCATGGATTGGCAGGTGATTTAGCTACAAAAGAATTGGGAGAATATGCTGTGTTGGCAAGCGATCTTTGTAAAAAAATTCCACAATCATTTTTATGCAATCAAGATTCTGTCACAAATGATTAGTGAAATTTATTTTTGATTTTGAAAAAAAGTTGTGATTTTATACTGAAAAAACAAAAAAAAACACTATTTTTGTCCGTTGCAAAGAGCAATCAAAAAGAGAATAATAACAAAAAAAATAATACATTCATGGAACTAAAAAAATCATTATCAGCAGATTTAGAGGGACAAAAATCTCTATTTGTGCTTATTGGTTTCGTAGTGGTATTAGGCTTTATATACATTTTTTTGGAGTGGTCCGAAAGAGAAGTTAAGGTATATGAAGATACCTCTGTCGAAGAAATTTTTGAAGAGGAAGAAATGGTTTTACAAACAAAACAAGAACTTCCTCCTCCTCCTCCAGAACCTGAAGTGCCGGTTGAAATTCCACCAGAAATTGTGGTAACGGAAAAAGATGTAGAAACGAATACTGATGCGTTTATCACAGAATCAAAACCTTCGGATATTATTGCTCCTCCGCCACCACCTCCAGCACCTAAAGTTGTGGAAGAAAAAGACGATGATGTGATTTTCGTTGCGGTAGAAAAAGCTCCTGAATTTCCGGGTGGAATGAAAAAACTTTATGAGTTTATGGCTAAAAATCTTAACTATCCAAGTTATGCAAAAGAGGCCGGAATTCAAGGACGTGTGATTTGTCAATTTGTCGTTAACACAGATGGTTCTATCGTTGATATTAAAGTTGCACGGGGAGTTGACCCTGATCTTGATCAAGCCGCTATAGAGATGATTAAAAAGATGCCAAAATGGATACCTGGGGAGCAAGCACGTAAAAAAGTGCGCGTAAAATTTACGCTTCCTGTAGTGTTCAAACTTCAATAATATTTTAATGATTATATAAAAGTCATTCTGCTTTATAGTTTTTACAAATAGGCGGAATGACTTTTTATTTTTTTATTTTTTTTGATGAAATCTGAAACTGAAAATACTCGTATTTTTTCTGAAGAGAAACGCGCTGTTTTAGTCGGGTTGATTACTCCAGAACAAAATGAAGAAAGAACGTTGGAATATCTTGACGAACTTGCTTTTCTTGCAGATACTTCCGGAGTTGTTGTTGAAAAACGATTTGTTCAATCATTGCCTGCTTCAAATTCGCAAACGTACGTGGGACACGGAAAGTTGGAAGAAATCCGTCAATATGTTGAAGAAAATGAAATACAATTGGTTATTTTTGATGATGAATTATCTCCGCGTCAGTTGCGTAATATTGAAAAAGTTTTGGGCGTTCAAATTTTAGATCGAACAATTTTAATTCTCGAAATTTTTGTTCAAAGAGCTCAAACTTCTTATGCGAAAACACAGGTGGAAGTTGCTCAATTGCAATATATGTTGCCTCGTCTGACTCGAATGTGGTCTCACCTTGATCGCCAACGTGGTGGAGGAACGACTTCGCGAGGAATGGGAGAAAAACAAATTGAGGCGGACAAACGTATTATTCAAAGTCGAATAGCGTTGTTGAAAGAAGAATTGAAACGTATCGATAAACAAATGGCAACACAACGTAAAAATCGGGGAAAATTGGTGCGAGTTGCTTTGGTTGGATATACAAATGTTGGGAAATCCACTTTGATGAATCTTTTAAGCAAAAGCGATGTTTTTGCGGAAAATAAATTATTTGCAACTCTTGACACTACGGTGAGAAAAGTTACGGTTGAAAATCTTCCTTTCTTGCTTTGTGACACGGTTGGGTTTATCAGAAAACTTCCTCATCATCTTGTGGAGTCATTTAAATCAACGCTTGATGAAGTGAGAGAGGCTGACGTGTTGTTTCATGTTGTGGACATTTCTCATCCCAATTTTGAAGAACAAATTGATGTGGTCAATCAAACTCTTGCCGATCTTGATTCGAAAGAAAAACCGATGATTATGGTGTTTAACAAAATTGATGCGTTCTCGTACACACCTAAGGATGAAGATGATTTGACTCCTCGTACGCGTGAAAATATTTCGCTTGAAGAATTTCAGCAAATGTGGATGAATAAAATGCATGACAATTGTATTTTTATTTCGGCTCGAGAAAAAGAAAATCTTGAAAATTTAAAACAATTACTTTACAATCATGTGAAAAAAATTCATATACAGCGTTTTCCGTATAATGATTTTTTGTATCCTGATTTATCAGTTGAATAATAATTTAATAATAAAAAAAACAATGAGAGCACTTACCGATTGTGAAATAGATTCTTTGACAATGCAAAATTGTTTTTGCGAATTTTGGGAAAATATTTCGGTTTCTGATGAATTTGATGTTTCCAAAATTCGTTCTTCTGAATTTTTTGGTAAAATCTTCATTGACGCCAATGTTTCAATCGTAAATTCAACAGTGGAAAATTGCATGTTGTACGAAGGAGCGTCGGTGAGAAATGTCGGATTGTTGAAGAATTACATTGTTCAAAAAAATGTTACGATTCATAATGTCTCGCGTATTGAGCGAATTTATGATCCTTTTAATGAACGAAAAAATGCTCGTTTTGGAGAAGGAATACAAGTGAATGTTTTAGATGAAAAAGGTTCTTGTGCGATTTCTTTGCCAAAATCAAATGTCGAAATTCCGGATTTTTCTATGGGATTTATAGAAGAACAATCGGTTGTTTTGAATACAAACACAATTGAAAATGTGTTGATTACGCAACGAAGTGTCATCAAAGGAGCAACGTTGCTTCAAAATGGCGTGTTGGAAGCTCAATCTTATGTCGGAGCAGGAGTCATAATGAAAGATTTTTTTCTTCGTTCGGCAAAAGTGGAAGATAATGCAATCGTAGAACGTTGTTTTGTTGAACAATCACAAATGGGAAAAGGTTTTTCGGCTACAGATTGTTGGATTGAATCGGATTGTGAATTGTTCAACGGAGAGGCTGTTTCGCTTTTTGCCGGACCATTGACGGTTTCGCATCACAAAAGTTCGTTGTTGATTGCAATGAGAGTGTCGTTTTTTAATGCAGGAAGCGGAACGAATCAAAGCAATCACATGTATAAGCAAGGACCAATTCATTTTGGTATTTTTGATCGAGGTTGTAAATTTGCAAGTGGAGCATATTTGCCTTTCCCGAGTCGAGTCGGAGCATTTACGTTGATTATGAATAAGCATGCAAACAAAGTGGATGTTGCGAATTTTCCATTCTCATATTTGATTGCAAAAGAAAATCATTCATTGCTTATTCCGGCTATTGCATTAGGAAAAATGGGAACTTATCGTGATGAGAAAAAATGGCAAAAACGTTCTTCCGGCGACTTTGATTGTCGAGTATTAAATCCGTATGTTGTACAACAAATCTTAAAAGGACGTTCTATTCTTCAATCATTGTTAAAAGAGGGAAAAGAATCGTACGAGATTGGAGGGTGTCTGATTGAACAAAAATCAATTGGTCGCGCGATAGATTTGTATGATATGGCATTGGCAATTTATTGTTCTGATGTTCAAACTCTTGCCGATTCGACCGATGCGATTTGGTCTTTTGATTATTTGTTTGAAGAAAAAGAAAAAGAAGAGCAATATAAGCAATATGTGGCATACAAACTTTTGTATGATCAAGGAAAAATATCTTCGGCAAAAGATGATTTTGTTGATGCTTTATCAGAATTGACGATGAAAGCAAAAATCGAGCGTCGTTCTTTGGTTATGAAAGATGCAGAAAGTGAATATTCTGATATTTTCAAAGTTTGTTACGGAGATACGAAAGAAGAACGTGATGAGTCTTTTGCACGAATTCATCAATTTTCAGAAGAAGAAATTGATGCGTTATTGTCTTAATTTGTCAAAACAATTGTAAGTAAAATATTGAATATGTTTAATTATAAACGAAGAGAATCGTCGGAAACACTTGTCGGAAAGGTTGCTCTTGGAGCAAAAAATCCGATTCGCATTCAGTCGATGACGAATACCAATACGATGAATACTGAAAAATCCGTTCAACAAGCAATTTTGATTGCTGAAGAGGGCGGCGAATTGGTTCGTTTGACTGCACAAGGAACTCGAGAAGCGGAAAATTTGAAAGAAATCCATTCTTTGTTAAGAGAAAAAGGATACGACACTCCACTTGTTGCAGATATTCATTTCAATCCAAAAGCGGCAGAAGTTGCGGCACAATATGTAGAAAAAGTACGGATAAATCCGGGAAATTTTGCAAACGGAGGAATTGAAGAAATTGAAAAAAAATTGATTCCGTTACTTGATATTTGCAAAAAACATCAGACTGCAATTCGCATTGGAGTGAATCATGGTTCGTTGTCTTCTCGAATTTTGGATAAATATGGAGATACTCCGCAAGGAATGGTTGTTTCGGCAATGGAATTTCTTCGTTTGTGTCGAAAACATGATTTTCAGAATGTTGTGATTTCGATGAAGTCTTCAAATACGATGGTGATGGTTCAGAGTGTTCGATTGTTGGTTAAGGAAATGAACCAAGAAGGCATGAATTTTCCATTGCATTTGGGAGTGACAGAAGCCGGAGATGGAGAAGATGGACGAGTAAAATCAGCAGTTGGAATAGGAACGTTGTTGGCAGATGGAATAGGCGATACGATTCGTGTCTCATTGAGTGAAGATCCGGAAAAAGAAATTCCTGTGGCGAAAAAATTAGTGGAATATATTTCTTCTCGAGAAAATCATTCAATGATTTCAGGGGAAGAATCTTCGTCGTATTCTCCTTTTGCTTATGTTCGTCGAGAAACAAAAAAAGTCGGTCTTTTTGGATATAATCAAACACCTGTGATTATTGCACCACAAAAAGCGAGTTATGGCGATTTAGAACCCGATTTTGTTGGTTTGTCCGATACGAGATTGTCTGATATTTCTTTCGTGGAGGTTGATTCGATTACGTGTAAAGAAAAATTGATTGATTTATCAGAAAATACAGTGATAATTGTTTCGCCAACAAATAAAAATGTCGTTGGGGATATGAAAGCCGTGATGCATTATTTGTTGAATCAACGGATTGAAGCTCCGGTTGTTTTTCATTTGAAGTATAAAACGGAGGATTTAGAATTGTTTCAAGTGATGTTAGGTGCTGATTTGGGTGCGATGTTGCTTGATGGATTTGGCGATGGAGTCATGGTTGAATGCGAAAGTTCAACAATTACGCTCGAACAAGTGAATGCTACTATTTTTGGAGCATTGCAAGCGGCTCGAGTAAGAATTAGCAAGACGGAATATATTTCTTGTCCAAGTTGTGGGCGAACGTTGTTTGATTTACAAACCACAATCGCTAAAATTAAAGAGCGAACATCTCATTTGAAAGGTTTGAAAATAGGAATCATGGGTTGTATCGTCAATGGTCCGGGAGAAATGGCTGATGCTGACTTTGGCTATATTGGTGCCGGTGTAGGAAAAGTAAGTCTTTATAAAGCACAAGAATGTATTGAAAAAAATATTCCGGAAGAAGACGCTGTTGATCGATTGATTCAACTCATCAAAGATAATGGACGTTGGGTGGAAAAATAAATCGTATGAAAGTATTGTTGGGAATGTCTGGCGGAACAGATAGCTCTGTAGCCGCAATGATGTTGCTTCAAGAAGGATTTGAAGTAATTGGAGTGACATTTCGTTTTTTAGATTCCACTGAATCAACGCAAAATATTTCTGATGCGAAACAATTGGCAGATTCGTTAGGAATACAACATGTTGTATATGATGCGGTGGAATTGTTTCGTACAACGGTGATAGATTATTTTATTTCAGAATATTTTTTAGGACGAACGCCTGTTCCTTGCACTATTTGCAACGTAGAATTAAAGTGGAAATTGTTGCATGATTTGGCAATTGAAATGGGTTGTGACAAAATTGCAACCGGTCATTATGCTCAGATTGAACAATACAAGAATACGTTTTTTATAAAAAAAGGGATTGATGAAGAAAAAGATCAATCTTTTTTTCTTTGGGGTTTGTCGCAAACTATTTTGTCAAAAATGATTTTGCCTTTAGGCAAATATACCAAATCGGAGATTCGGGAATTGGCACGACGTTTTGGTTATCAGCATATCGCAAACAAAAAAGATAGCGTTGGACTTTGTTTTTGCAAAGGAGATTATCGCGATTTTTTGAAAAAAGAATGTGGCGAAAATTGTGTCGAAAAAGGAAATTTTATTGACGAAGCCGGTCGGTTTTTAGGAAAACACGAAGGTTATCCTTTTTACACCGTTGGACAACGGCGAGGACTTATTTTTTTGAACCGAGCGGTTTATGTGAAAGAAATACGAAAAGACTCAAATCAGGTTGTGTTGGCACCTCAATCGTCTTTATTTAAGGATTCTTTTTTTATTGAAAAAAGTAATTTTTTTTCGTGTGAGAAACTTAATTCAGCGAAAAATTTGATTGTTAAAATTCGTTATCGCAAACAAGCAACTCCTTGTAAATTAACTTTTTCGGACGAAAAACAAGATAAAATAAAGGTGCAATTGTTGGAACCTTTGGAGAGCATTTCGGCAGGTCAAGCGGCGGCTTTCTATGACGAAGATTTATTGTTGGGCGGCGGCATAATTTTATAAGTTGTGATGATTTTTCTTGTGTGAATGTAAAAATGGTTTTACATTTGCCCCCGTTTTTAGTTAAAAAAAATAAGAAAATGAAGAAAATTATCACTCTTGTTGCCTCAATGTTGGCAATTGCGTTGTCTGTAAACGCACAATTTTTTGTTGGAGGAAATCTTGGTGTAGAAGTTGCGTACGCTAAAGATGGTTTGTTTGAGAATACCGATTGGGCGATTGACGTTTCTCCGACATTGGGATATGAAATCAACGAAAAATTTTTGGTCGGTGTAGAATTTGAAGTCGGAGGTGGAGCTGTTTCCAAAATGCAAACTTTCACATGGGCGGTTGCTCCATATTTCCGTTATTCATTCCTTCATTTCAGTGGTTTGGCTTTGGGTGCAGAATTGAGCGTCGGAGCTGTAGGAATGGATCCTGAAGGAGGAAACAATGCGATGGTTGGTGCCGAGGTGTCGCTTTATCCGGTCATATCGTATGCCGTAAACGAGCATCTTATTCTTGAATCGAAATTAAGCTTGCTTTCATTCGGATACCAATATCTTGATTTTGCCGATTTGGAATTGAACAAATTGTCTGATGGATATCATTCTGTTGGTTTTGGGGTGAATCGTGGAGAAGTTGCCTCTCTTGGTGTGATTTATAAATTTTAATTTAAAATAATTGAGAAATATAAAAGACTGGATTTTTTTGAAAATTCAGTCTTTTTTTGTTGTTAAAATAAAAAGTTTCAAAATCAAAGTATTAATATTGTATCTTTGTATTTCTGTTTGAATTGAATCTTAAAAAAGAAGACATGTTTTCAGATATAAAAAAAATACGAATAGAGGATTATAATTATCCACTTCCTGATGAGCGAATTGCAAAATATCCTTTGCAGAATAGAGATGAATCCAAATTGTTGATTTATGATAAAGGAGTTATTCAGCAACGATTGTTTAAGGATTTGCCATCGTTTTTGGATAAGGATTCGCTTTTGGTTTTTAATAATACAAAAGTGATACAAGCACGTTTGCAATTTAGAAAAAAATCGGGAGCGAATATTGAGATTTTTTGTCTTGAACCGATTGATCCTGTAGATTATGCTTTGATGTTTCAGTCAAAAGGTGAATGTGTTTGGAAATGTATGGTGGGAAATAGCAACAAGTGGAAAGAGGGAAATATTTTTTGTGTTGAAAATGATTCGCTTTGTGCAGAAAGATTGTCGGTAGATGGAAATACGAGCGTTGTTCGTTTTAGTTGGGAAAATAAGGATTTGACATTTGCCGATATTTTAGATAGTGTTGGAGAACTTCCGATTCCGCCATATCTTCATCGAAAAACTGAAGAAAGTGACAAACGAACGTATCAAACCGTTTATTCCAAAATAAAAGGAAGTGTAGCCGCTCCAACGGCAGGACTTCATTTTACGTCAGATTTGATTGATCGCATAAGAAAAAATGGTGTTGAGATTGCGGAGGTTACGTTACATGTCGGAGCCGGAACTTTTCAGCCGGTTAAGAGTGAAGAAATTGGAGCTCATGCGATGCATAGCGAAACGGTTTGTATTCGCAAATCTACAATTGTGCAGTTGCGAGAAAAATTAGGACATATCGTTGCTGTTGGGACGACAAGCGTTCGTACGCTGGAAAGTCTTTTTTTTGTAGGAAAAAGAATACGACAACAAAAAACGTCGTTAAATATCGAACAATGGGAGCCTTACGACGATTTGAATGAAGAATCGACTCCGTATGAGTCATTGACGGCTATTTTAGAATATATGACTTATAATCAAATGGAAGAACTCCATTTTTCTACTCAAATTATAATTGTTCCAGGTTATTCGTTTAAAATCGTGAAAGATATAATCACAAATTTTCATCAACCGCAAAGTACTTTGCTGTTGTTGGTTTCGGCGTATTTAAAAGGAGATTGGCGAAAAATTTATGATTATGCTTTGGCGAATGATTTTCGTTTTCTTAGTTACGGAGATTCTAATTTTTTAAAAATGTAATTTATGCTAAAAATAGGAGATAAAGTTCGGTTTTTGAATGCCGTTGGTGGCGGGATTGTCAAAGGATTTCAGTCCAAAGAAATAGCATTGGTGGAGGAAGAAGATGGGTTTGAAATACCCGTTTTGATTCGAGAATGCGTTGTCGTTGAAACAACAAATTTGAAGGTAAATCCAGAAAATAATTTGCCTCAAATTCCACCCAAAACACCTTCATTTAATCCGATTATCGTTCGCGAACAAGCATCAGAATCTTCTTATCAATATGATACGACAGAAACTCCGGAAGGCGAATTTTTGACGGTTGAATTGGCTTTTATTCCAACGGATATATTGCAATTGCAAACTTGTGATTATGAAGCGTATTTGATCAACGATTCAAATTATTTTCTTCGTTATCATTTGTTTTCTGTAGAAAATAAATCGGCAAAGATTCTTCATCAAGGAGAAATCGAACCGCACACACAATATCACTTTATGACGGTAAAAAAAGAGGAGTTGAATTTGTTGGAAAATATTGTTTTTCAGGCAATTGCATTTAAGCAAACCAAGTTTTCTTTGAAGCCAAATTTTGATGTTCGAATCAAAAATAATGTGGTTAAATTTTATAAACGACATTCGTTTGTAGAGAATGATTATTTTTCTCAAGAAGCATTGATTTTTTCGTTGATAAAAAATGATGTTGCGACAAAAGATTTTTCATTTTCGTCGACAGAACTTCAAGAAGCAATGAAAACAAAAAACGAAAATGTAAGTAAAAATATTTTTCAAAAACAACCAAAGAAAAAACAATCGGAAACTTCAAGAATTTTAGAAATAGATTTACACATTCACGCTTTGTTGGATTCTGTTGTGGGAATGGATTCTAAAGCAATTTTAGATTATCAATTGTCAATTTTTCGACAAGTGATGAATGAAAATTTGAAGCAAAAAGGAAAAAAAATAGTATTCATACATGGCAAAGGAGAAGGCGTTTTAAGAGCGGAAATAATCAAAGAATTAAAAAAGCGATATTCAAATTGTTATGTACAAGATGCCTCTTTTCGAGAATATGGCTTTGGAGCAACAATGGTGACAATTCGTTAAGTATTGTTGTAAAAACGCAAAAAAGTTTTATTATTTCATAATTATACATTATTTTTGTAGTGTTTTTTGATATTTATGGTTGAAAGACAATCCTTAATATTGCAAAATTTGCGGACGAAAATTGAAAATGTCGTTCGTCAGTTGCAACACGAAAAACAGAGAGTGGAGCAGTTGGAACAAAAAATTTTGGATTTAGAATTGCAATTGAAAGAAAAAGAGAAGGAAATCGTTCATCTTAAATCTCAAAAACTTACTTTGGAAGATGCTCAAGTTTTTCAAGTGGACGAATCACAACGTCGTCGGACGCGAGAGCATCTTACGAAAATGATGCGAGAAATAGATCTTTGTATTCA
>JAGCLW010000020.1 GCA_017646805.1 Paludibacteraceae bacterium
GCAGAATGAAAAAAGAAGCTATATTACATAAATTTATTCCAATCAACCGCAATACGCTCTGATTGCTTACCATTCAGCCTACGACCGGAGTGTCACATCGTACGTGGTACCGACAGTTTCACACTGAATGCCGCCTCGGAGTACTTGCCGACATTCAATCTTGCCATTACAGGGCAGTTCCCTTTGGCATCTGCTTCGCTCTTTTTGAGGTAGAACGACACCTTTACATCTGCCTGATTCATAACTCATTTCTTTGGTTGCAAAAATAAATCTTACAGAGTTAATGAATGGCATGTAGAACATAGCGGAACAAGGCAACAAGTACTTGGCAATTAATCTCATTCCCGTATTTTTCTTCCAACGAGAAAAAATGATTACCTTTTCATTCAATGCAATGATAAAAAAAACAAGCGTTCTTTGTGGCTGTTGTAGGGTATGTGCAAGAGATTAAAGCTGCTTTTTCTACCAACTTTCCCTTCCATAAAAGGCAACGGATAGGTAGCATTTTTTTCTCTAATACCCACCATATACGGATCCTTCTGCCGAAATTAACAATATAGTGAGGTAACACAAAAATAGTATATGTACCAACCACTTATCAAATTTCACCCTCATCCCGCCATTTTTACGCAAGTTCTTTGTATCTTTGCCCCGTGAAAATTCATTTCAAACACTTTATTATTTCATGAAAAAAATACTTATTTTCATTGCTTTCGGAATCATTGTAGTCGGTTATTTTGCACTATCAAGCAATATTTGCAAAACCACACGTCTCAACATTTACAACGGGCAAGGATTGACAAGCATTCAACAAACAATCGAAAACAACCCCAACATCAAAACAAAAACACCACTTGTCTTAGCATTATTTATCGGAAACGAAATTTCAAGTATCAAAGCCGGCAGTTACGAACTAAATGCAGGAATGAACAATCTTGAAATTTTAAAAAAATTACTCAGTGGAAGTCAAACTCCTATACAACTTACCTTTAACAATCTTCGCACAAAAGAACAATTATCTGCCAAATTGGGAAACGAATTGATGATTGATAGTCTAACAATTATCAATGCTTTGAACAATAAAGAAATACAACAAAAATACAATCTCACGGACGAGACAATCATTTGCCTGTTTTTACCAGATACATACGAAGTCTATTGGACTATTTCGGCCGAAGATTTAATTGAAAAAATGCACAAAGAATATCTTCGATTTTGGAACGAAACACGCATAAAAAAAGGAAAAAACATAGGAAAATCAAAAAACGAAATCATCACTTTAGCTTCAATCGTAGAAGAAGAAAGCAATTGGAATTCCGAATTATCTACCATTGCCGGACTTTATATCAATCGACTTCGCATAGGAATGCCTCTACAAGCTGACCCCACAATCAAATTTGCAGTTGGAGACTTTTCCTTAAAACGCATCACAAAACGTTGGATTGATCTATCAGCCGAAAGTCCGTACAACACCTACACTCACGTAGGATTACCTCCGGGACCAATCCGAATACCAAGCAAAAAAACAATTGACGCTGTACTAAATTACGAAAAACACCAATATATCTACATGTGTGCAAAACCCAATCGCGAACCCGGACACAACTTCGCAACCAACTTCAACAATCATCAAAATAACGCAAGAGCATATCAACGCTATTTAAATAAAATCGGTGTAAAAAAATAAATCATTCAAAAAAAAATTTATGAGAAAAAATAATCAATGGCAAACATCTCGCAAAGAATCTCGTGCCAATCACAACAAATACGATTCTAAAAAATCAAATCGCGAACGATACAACAATCGCAAAAAATACGTTGAAGACGACGACGATTTTGATGATGAATTATATATTGAAAAAACAAATCATTCAAACCGAAAAACGGTTAAAAATTCTCACAAATCCCGTCCTATTTCTACCGGACAAGCCCGTTTTGAAAAAGAACAAAAATATCAAAAAAAATACAACAAGCAAACGGCTTTGGAAAACGAAAACGACTTCAATCCACACGCAAAATATTCGAAAAAGAAACAACACGAATATCGACTTCTCAACGTTGATCCAAACGCTCCTGTTCGCCTCAACAAATTCATTGCAAACTCAGGACTATGTTCTCGTAGAGATGCCGACAAATATATAGTAGCAGGAGTCGTCAGCATCAATGGAAAAATCATCACCGAACTTGGTGCAAAAGTTTATCCAACAAAAGACAAAGTCCACTTTCACGATCAATTGGTTCTTCCGGAAAAAAAAGTATACGTCTTGCTAAACAAACCTAAAGACGTAGTAACTACAACCGATGATCCAAACGCAAGACTTACCGTCATGGATATTGTAGCCAACGCTTGTAGCGAACGAATCTATCCCGTAGGGCGATTAGACCGCAACACGACAGGAGTTTTGCTACTCACAAACGACGGAAATCTGGCCGCCAAACTGACTCATCCTAAATTTGAAAAAAAGAAAATCTATCACGTAGTATTAGACAAAAACGTCAGCAAAAACGATCTCGAAACCATTCTCAACGGATTTGAACTTGAAGACGGATTTATCAAAGCCGATGACATCAGTTACATTGAAGAAGATGACAAAAAACAAATTGGAATAGAAATTCACTCCGGAAGAAATCGCATCGTTCGCCGAATCTTTGAACATTTCGGATACCAAGTAGAACGTCTTGATCGTGTTTATTTTGCAGGATTAACCAAGAAAAATTTACCTCGCGGACGATGGAGATTCCTATCCGAAAAAGAAGTCAACTTTCTAAAAATGCTCTAAAAAGAAATGGAAATCATCATCAAAGAAATAGACCTACAAGAAGCCGGAAGAAAAGGTGCCATGCCTTTTCTTCAGGTTTTTATAGATGCCTACAACAAACTATTCGTTGAAGACCCAACAAAAGAAACCCTCGCTTCGCTAAACGGATACCAAAATACGCTGTTGGCTTTCGGTATTTTCAGAAATGAAGTACGCAGCGGAGGATTTGTTCAACTAATTCACAACGGATACGGACCTTACATCTTTGACAATCCTTTTGCTCGTGCCATTCGAGAAATGGGAGCCGGAGACTTAAGCAAACTCATTTATGCCGCAAAAAAAATTTACGACGCAAGAAAAAACGAACTCGAACAAGAAGTAGAAGAAGAAGAACTTTGCGAAACATATCTTGAATTTGAAGAATTTGACGTATTAGACGACAAATACATTGATATGGAAGATGAACAAACAATGGCAATCGCAGAATTTGTTGACGAACATATTGATTTGTTCGCAACAATCATTAAATAAAACAACAATCGTATGAAAACCGACAAAATTTTCTACACCCCGACAATACAACCCAACGACACAATCTTCACACTGAACGAAGAAGAATCAAGTCATGCCATAAAAGTACTTCGTATGAAAACAAACGACGAAGTAACACTAATCGACGGTATTGGCGGAGTGTATGAAGGAACAATTGTCAATCCTCATCACAAACGTTGTGAAATAGAAATCAAACAATACACAAAAGAATTTGAAAAAAGAGAATTTTATCTGCACATTGCCATCGCCCCAACAAAAATGAACGAACGTATGGAATGGTTTCTCGAAAAATGTACCGAAATCGGTATTGACGAAATCACGCCCATTCTTTGTCATCATTCGGAACGAAAAGAACTCAAAATCGAACGAATGAATAAAATTATCATTTCGGCCATGAAACAAAGCAAAAAAGCTTATCTTCCACGATTAAACGAAATGACCCAAATAAAAACATTGGTCGAAAATGCCACAGAAGAAGAATTATACATTGCTCATTGTCATCAGGGCGAAAAAATCAAATTGGCTCAAGCTTCCTCAAAAAAAAGCATATTGATAATGATTGGTCCGGAAGGAGACTTCTCTCACGAAGAAATCTTGCTTGCCAACCAAAACGGATTCAAATCTTGCACTTTAGGAAAAAGCAGATTACGCACCGAAACCGCCGGAATCGTGGCTTGTCACACAACAAATCTTATCAACGATTCATTTTTTCTGAAAGAAACACGATAAATAATTTGCATTTTACAAAATAAAAACTACCTTTGCACTCGCAAAAAAAAGAACGCCTCTTTAGCTCAGTTGGCCAGAGCACGTGATTTGTAATCTCGGGGTCGTTGGTTCGAATCCGAGAAGAGTCTCAAAAAAAAACGATATTGAAAAAAATCAATATCGTTTTTTTTTTAGTTCTTTTTCCTATTCGCAGACTCCACGAATAGGAAGACCACATCTTCGAGCAATTGCATAATCCCAATCACCTATAGCCTCTTTTACTTCCATTCCTATAAACATCCTATACGCTGCAGTTGGGACTGTTTCATGAAGCGAACTTGACCAAAAATAACAATCGTCTTCATACTCCCTACCAGTAAAACTATGATAACCGGTTGCCGGCAAAAAAATAAAATTACCATTTGGTCCTATCACTTTATAGCCATACACACCATTTTGAGTAATCTGTTCAAGACTACATTTTTCTATCAACTCTTGACATTCTTTTTTTGTTGGCATTCGCCATTTTCCTCCCATATTGACAGAAGCGGCATCTTTATTCAAAGGAAGTGTTGATGGATTATTTGAATAAGTATAATTTGATTCGGTATAACTATTTTTTGGAGACGTTTCTCCCCAAGCAAAATAATCACCAAATGCTTCCGGTTTGGTAGCACCAACGTTGCACGTTGCCCATTTTACGGATAGTCCAAGATCAACGTATTCGTGACCATTATAAAGATTATTTTCGTCTTTATCTTCGCAAGACGATAAACCCATTATCAGCGATAAGCCGATAAAAAAAGAAATGAAAAAAAACTGTTTTTTCATAAAAAAATAAAATTTTGGAGGGAAGTCGGTTCCTAACGACCCGTGTGAATAAAAAAAGGAAAGCGTGGAACCTTACTTTTGCTTATTCTTCACATCTAGGTTCTGGTAAACCTTCCAAATAAGAATAAGCAGCAACGTCCACGCCGATATGTAGCGTCATCACGATTGTGATGCCATAAACATACCAAGGGACGTTTACCGCTTTCTTGTTTTGGATTTGTTTTTTTTTGAAATTTACCAGATTTCGATGTGCCAAAACAAGCGCCAATAAACGCCTTTTATTAAAATACTATGTCAGCCCTCCACTCCAAGATATAGTCCCTCGGCATGGATTGCTTCGACAAAGATAAATCTTTTTTTCTTTTTAATCTTTATTTCCTAAAAAATCTTTTGCATCAAAAAACAATAGGGTATTTTTATGTTTAAAAATACATAAATGCATCTTGTAGTATTCATTTTTATGTTTTATATTTGCATTCATAGAAAAAAAAATAATCAATAATTCTTATTGCTATGTTTGAAGATAGAAAGAAAAGTCCACTCCAAATTGAACGAGCAAAATATCAACCAAATTTGCCTATGGCATTGCTTGGTGCAGTTCAAGTAAAAGCAGGAGAACCAACAGAATCGGCTTCCGATCAAGTGGCAATCAAAACTCTTTTCCCAAATACGTACGGGAAACCTATCGTAGAATTTATACCTGGCGAAGCAAAAGAATATCCGGCGGTAAACGTTGGAGTTATTCTTTCGGGAGGACAAGCTCCGGGAGGACACAATGTAATTTGTGGATTATACGATGGACTAAAACGAATCAATCGAGATAGTAAATTGTATGGATTCCTCGGAGGTCCATCAGGATTGACCGATCACAAATACAAAGAATTAACCGGAGATATTATTGATCGCTATCGCAACTCCGGCGGTTTTGACATGATTGGTTCTGGACGAACAAAATTGGAAGAAGAATGGCAATTTGATAAAGGAGCCGAAATTTGTAAACGTTTAGGAATCACGGCCATTGTAATCATTGGAGGAGACGACTCAAATACCAATGCTTGTATTTTGGCAGAATATTATGCAGCAAAAAATATTGATATAAAAGTAATTGGTTGCCCAAAAACCATTGACGGAGACTTAAAGAATAAAAACATTGAAATTTCTTTTGGTTTTGATACCGCAAGTAAGGTTTATTCAGAATTGATTGGGAACATTCAACGCGATGCAAATTCTGCAAAAAAATATTGGCACTTCATTCGTTTGATGGGACGTTCGGCTTCTCACATCACACTCGAATGTGCTTTGCAAACACACCCAAACGTTTGTATTATTTCAGAAGAAGTTGAAGCAAAAAATTGGAGTCTTGCCGATGTAGTAAATTTGATTGTAGACTCAGTCGTTCGTCGTGCAGAAAAAGGAGACAATTTCGGAACAGTATTAGTTCCGGAAGGCTTGTTGGAATTCGTTCCTGAAATGAAAGCTTTGATTGCAGAATTGAATGATTTGTTGGCAGGCAACAACGAATTTAAAATGTTGCAAACTGACGCCGACAAATATTCTTACGTGTTGAAAGCATTGTCTTCAAGAAATGCGTCTGTTTTCGAAACACTTCCTCTTTTCATTGCTAAACAATTGACTATGGATCGTGATGCACACGGAAACGTACAAGTATCACTCATCGAAACAGAAAAGATGTTGATCGAAATGGTCAGAAAACGCTTGAGTATTCTTCGTGAAAATGGACAATACAAAGGAAAATTTGCATCTCTTTCGCACTTCTTCGGATACGAAGGTCGTTGTGCTTTCCCATCTAATTTTGACGCAGATTATTGTTATAGTTTAGGATTCAATGCTTCTATTTTGGTAGCAGAAGGAATGACCGGCTACATGTCGACTATCCGTAACACATATTATTCTTCGGAAAAATGGATTGCAGGAGGCGTTCCAATTGTTTCAATGATGAATATCGAACGTCGTAATGGGAAAAATGTTCCGGTAATCAAAAAAGCATTGGTAAATCTTGATGACGCACCATTTAGATGTCTTGAAGCTCTTCGTCCATCATGGTCTGGAGCAAACGACACTTTCGCATATCCTGGTCCTGTACAATTTTTTGGACCGACAGAAGTTTGCGATCGTCGTGTTCGTACTCTTTATCTCGAAACAGAAGCTCGAGATGGCGAAGACGCAGTAAAAGGATAACAAAAAACAATTATTTTAACTTAAATTTAATAACAAAAAACAAAAAAAATTATGGCATCTCCAATTTCAGAATGTTTGTATTGCCAACACCTTCCTGTGTTGGACGAGTTAATGATTAAAATTGCAGATCTTGAAGTTTCTCAAGTATTTTTATTCAAAGAACAATCTCATCCGGGTCGTTGCAATGTCGTTTACAAAGACCATGGAGTTGAACTTCATGAACTTTCAGAAGAACAACGCAATGCGTTTATGCGTGATGTAACAAAAGTTGGTGCAGCAATTCAAGCCGCATTTAACCCTGCAAAAATCAACTACGGAGCATTTGCAGATACTCTTTCGCACCTACACATGCACATTGTGCCAAAATACGTTGGAGGATACAACTTTGGAGGAGTAATCGAAATGAATCCAAAGAAAACATATCTTTCTGATGAAGAATATGCAGAAACAATTGCAAAAATTAAAGCAAATCTTTAATTACTAAGCAAAACAAAAAAAAGGTGATAAGAATAATCTTATCACCTTTTTTTTATTCAACCCAAACTATCTTTCTTTTAAAAATCTTAGCATTTCAACCATCTTTGTTTCTGCCACATTAGGTTGAGGATTCCAAAATTGATTTCCAACAATTGAATCAGGCAAATATTGTTGCTCTACAAAATGATTTACATAATCATGAGGATATTTATACTCTTGAGCATAACCCAACTGTTCCATCAACTTTGTCGGTGCATTCCGAAGATGAAGCGGAACAGGCAAATTTCCTGTTTGTTTCACAAACTGAAGAGCTGTATTGATCGCATTATAAGCAGAATTACTTTTGGCACTCGTAGCCAAATATATTGTTGCCTCAGCAAGCAATAATCGACCTTCCGGCCAACCTATTTTTTGCAAAGAATCAAAACAAGCATTTGCAATCAACAACGCATTGGGATTTGCTAATCCAATATCTTCTGCCGCAGAAATCACCAAACGACGAGCTATAAATTTAGGATCTTCCCCACCCTCAATCATTCGTGCCAACCAATAAATTGCCGCATCAGGATCCGAACCTCGAATACTTTTGATAAAAGCCGAAATAATATCATAATGCAATTCGCCTCCTTTATCGTAAGCCAGCGGATTTTGTTGCAAACATTTTGACACAAAATCATCGGTAATTTCAACATTTTCACCACTGGAAGAATTTACAACCAATTCAATGATATTCAACAATTTACGAGCATCACCACCGGAATAACGTAAAATTGCATTCGTTTCTTTCACATCTATCATACGTTGAGATAATAAAATATCTTTTCGTATCACAGTATGCAAAAGACGCAAAAGGTCTTCTTTTTCCAATGATTTTAAGACATACACTTGACAACGAGAAAGCAACGGAGTAATGACTTCAAACGACGGATTTTCCGTTGTCGCTCCAATCAAAACCACCGTTCCTTGCTCTACTGCTCCAAGCAAAGAATCTTGTTGAGATTTAGAAAATCGATGAATTTCATCAATGAATAAAATTGGCGTTCCTTGATTGAACAACGAACTACTTTTTGCTTTTTCAATTACATCTCTTACATCTTTTACGCCGGAAGTAACGGCACTCAAAGTAAAAAAAGGACGTTTCAAATTGCCAGCCACGATTTTAGCCAATGTAGTCTTTCCCACACCTGGAGGTCCCCACAAAATAAATGACGAAATATTTCCGGAATCAATCATTCTGCGAAGCACTGCACCTTCTCCAATGAGATGCTCTTGACCAATATATTCGTCCAACGTTTGAGGACGCATTCGTTCGGCTAATGGTGGCATAAGAATTTTAGTTTTTATATTAAAGCAATCTTTATAACATCTTTTATATCACTAACATAATGAAATGTCAAACCTTTTGTATAAAGAGAATTTATTTCTTCTACGTGCTTTTGATTTTCTTCACAAAGAATTATTTCTGTAATTCCGGCTCGTTTCGCCGCTAAAATTTTCTCGCGAATGCCTCCTACCGGAAGAACCTTTCCTCGAAGAGTAATTTCTCCCGTCATAGCCAACGATTTTTTCACTTTTCGTTGTGTCATTGTAGAGACAAGAGACGTCACCATGGTAATTCCTGCCGATGGTCCATCTTTCGGAACTGCACCTTCCGGAACATGAACATGAATATTATTTTCTTCGAACAACGAATTATCTATGCCAAAATCTTGAGCATGACCCTTGATGTATTCAAGAGCAAGAATCGCAGATTCTTTCATTACATCACCAAGATTCCCGGTCAAAGTTAGTTTTCCACCAGATTTTACTTTATTTAAGCTTGATTCTATAAACAAAATTTCACCACCGACGGCCGTCCAAGCCAAACCTGTAACGACACCACAATATTCATTTCCTTGATAAACATCGTGCGAATATTGAGTATTTCCTAAAAATTCTTTTAGATTTTTCTTCGTGATTTCTATTTTTGTGGTCTCTTGATCTTCTGCCATGGCTAAACGACAAGCGACTTTTCTCATCAATTTAGCAATTTTACGATCTAACTCTCTCACTCCGGATTCTCTCGTATAAGAATCTACAATTTCGCGAATCGTTTGTTTATTGATAACAACTTGAGATTTTTTCACTCCATTTGCTTCTAATTGTTTAGGCAAAAGATGTTTAGATGCTATTTCTACTTTTTCTTCTGCAACATAACCACTGACTTCAATCAATTCCATACGATCAAGCAATGGTTTTGGAATTGCCGAAATATCATTTGCCGTAGCAATAAACAAAACTTTTGACAAATCTACATCTATATCTAAGTAGTTATCATGAAAAGCCATATTTTGTTCAGGATCCAAAACCTCCAACAAAGCAGAAGAAGGATCTCCATGAACCGACGATGTTACTTTATCTATTTCATCAAGGACAAACACCGGATTTGCACTTTGAGCTTTCACCATATTATAAACAATTCGACCTGGCATTGCTCCTATATAAGTGCGACGATGTCCTCGTATTTCAGCCTCATCATGCAATCCTCCAAGAGACATTCGCACATAATTTCGCCCAAGAGATGTTGCAATGGATTTTCCCAACGAAGTTTTTCCGACTCCGGGCGAACCATGAAGACAAATAATCGGAGCTTTCATATCTCCTTTTAATTTGAGTACGGCAAGATATTCAATAATTCTCTCTTTGACATTCTCCATTCCAAAATGATCCTTATCTAATATCTTTTTTACCTTCTTCAAATCAAATTTATCCGTTGTGTATTCGCCCCAAGGCATATTCAGCATTGTCTCGATATAATTGGATTGAATACCGTAATCCGGAGATTGAGAAGACATTCTTTCAAGTTTGTTTATTTCCTTTTGAAAAACTTCTTCAATCTTTTTCGACCAATGTTTCTTCATGGCTCGTTTTCGATATTCACGCAACTCAATAGAACGCCCATCTCCGCCCAACTCATCTTGGATTGCTTTCATTTGTTGATGCAAATAATATTCTCTTTGCTGAATATCCATATCTTCTTTTGCCTTTGCTTGAATAGACAATTTTAAATCAAGCAATTGCGTTTCTTTGGTCAACAATTCCAACAAATGATAGCCTCGATCTTGTCCGTTATCAAATTCCAACAAATGCTGTTTTTCTTCTACTCGTAGAGGAAAATGAGCACAAATATAATTGATCAATCCTTCCGGATTTTCCATATTTTTCAAAGCAAAAGTAGCTTCTTTCGGCATCATATTAGAATTTTTAATAATTCTTAAAGCCAAATCCTTCAAAGCTTCCACCAATGCTCGATACACACGCTCATCTTCGGGTTCTTTTTTTGATAATAAAGAAACTTTTCCTTTGTAAAAAGGTTTATTTTCTTCTATTGATTTTATTTCAATACGACTTCTTCCTTCCAAAACAACCATCGTTGTACTATCTGGCATTTCAAACACCTTCACAACATTTGCCAACACACCGTTCGAATACAAATCTGCAAATTCTGGTTCGTCAACTCCACTTGATTTTTGTGCTGTAACAGCAATCATTTCGCCCGATTGATAATATTCTTTTATCAATCGTAACGATTTCTTTCTTCCCACTGCAATCGGCAACACAACACCCGGAAAAAGCACAACATTACGCAAAGGCAAAACTGCAAACAATTGATCTTCATTGATTTGAATATCATCATCGGTTCGCCCCTCCGCAATAACCGAAATCATTCCTTTTCCTGCAATTTCTTCGTCCATTAAACTTAATTGATCGTTATTAAAATCAAACATAAATATAATATCTTAAAGCATTTCAAAAAAAACGACAAATCTGTCAGTTTTTTAAAGTTATCAAACTGCCAAATTTATCAATAATTTTAAAATTATGTTTTTAATTCATAAAATAAAACTCACAAAAAATCTAAAAATCAACACTTTAATTCTTTTTAATCATCAACTCCATTATATATTTCAATAGTTATGCCAAAGATATTTACATAAAAAAATGAGTTAAATTTATCGATCAAATTCAACTCATTTTTCTTTATTTTGATTTTCTAAAATTTACGCGATTTCCAAATCTGCTTTCCGTTTTTCATTAAATAAAACACATTTTTCGACGCAAATTCATCTTGTTTCCAAAATATAGCATAACGATTACCTTTTTTATCCAACATTCCTATAAAAGGCATATCCGAAAATTCCTTATCTGGCAAACATTTCATCGCTTCTATTGCAAATTGCTTATCCAAAGCCTCATAAACATCTGTATAAACTTTGTTGATGATAAACTTATGAACATAAAGCGAATCCTTTTCTATGACTTTATCAAATACTTTAATTTTTGACATTTTGATGTCTTCACCTTTGATACAAGGGAATCGTTTGTAAAACGCATCAACAGATTTTATATAACGATATGCTCCAATTTGTACCTCGCCACGAAATGGAAACAATCCTAATTCTTTTAATTTTTCAATCAATTCATCTCGCTGATCTTCTACTTCGTCCGGCACTTCAGGCTCTTCTATTTCTTCTTTTTTGTTTGGAATAACGGTCTTGACTACTATTTCATAAATATCCAAACCTCCCATCGTTCCTGCTCTATCCGAAGCAAAATAAGCCAAAGAATCATTATAACGATGATAATCTCGATCATCATACACAGAATTTATAAACGTATCTTTGTATAGCGTTGGTGTTGAAAATTTCCCATCCGAATACTTACTTTCATAAATATCAAATCCACCAACTCCTCCGGCTCTATCCGATGCAAAGTAAAGCGTTTTGTTGTAATTGCAATAAAAAAGGTCGCATTCGTTCGCTTCTGAATTTAACTCCTTCACAGGCTGAGCCGGATAATATGCCGAAGTTCGATTCGTTCGCAAATAAATATCATAATTGCCATCATTCCGATTAGAGACAAATAGCAAACTATCTTTAGAAAGCGGAGTAATTGAACATTCATCATAATCCGAATTTATCCACTTGACTTTTTTCAATCGCTTTGCTCTCCATGGATTACGACGATCTTTTATTCGTTCCGCAACAAAAATTTCTCCGTTATCATCATAATATGCACGATAAAAAAACAAACGCTTTTCGTCCATTCCAATCAATGCTGTATTATTGTCACTATTCCACGTATAACCATTTTGTTGTGGTACATTCCAACGTCTTTTATTTTTTCGTTTCGAGAAATAAGCTTTTTCTGTATATTCCAACGTATTTCCTTCCGCTACCAAATATCGATTTGAAGTAAAAAGCATATACTTATACACAAGAAATGGAGCATAATCATCTTCTGTACTATTAAGCGTTTCGACATTGGTAAGAATAGTATCCTTGTACGGCTTATCCGTATCACGAATAGGTCGCACCACTTCTTTTTCTTTGACTCTCGGAGTTCGCTTCGATTTTGTACTACTACGTTTACGAGCAGAAAGAGGCATTCCCAAAAGTAAACCAAGAAGAATTATTGATATAAATCGATGAAAATAAATAGGTAGTTAGTTTTTATTTTTGTTCCATATTATTTCGCTGACGCTTACTCCATTTAGATGTATTAAATTCTAAACGAAGAAAAACTTCGTGTTGAGGAAACGCATAAGCGAAATTAGAGATTTCTCCAACTCCAATACCTCCGGCATATCCAATAGCAAAATTTTGGATATACACACCGGCCATGATTTTAGCGATATTATTTGTATATCCTCCTCCAATCCAACAATATTTTCGCCATTGAAGTTTTGCCGTCACATCATAAACGAGAGAAAATTTATCAAACGGAACGTACATCATAGCTTCGGCAGCCAATTCCAATTTGATATCTCCTTGTAGAAAAAAGAAATCATAAAGTCCGCTCACAGTCAGCAATCGAGACGTTCTTCCTTCAAAATTTGGCAACATCCAAGACGTATGCTGACCGACAAGATTATACGCTGCAATACCAATAAAATAGTGATTTGGTTTATAAAAACTCAAACCAAAATTAACATCGAACCAATAATCCGATTCTGCACCCAACATTAAATATCTATCGTCCGGATGTTGAGCATTAACCAAATGATCTTGTAATGCAGTTTGTTGGAAAGTTCCCGAAAGACCTAATCCCAATTTATGATTATTGCCAAGATTTACTTTGTATACATACGTTGCTTCCGCCATTAAATTGGATAACACTCCTCCTTTTTCATAAACAAACTTGAATCCCACGCCCATATTATCTGTAGGAAGAGATGTAGATCCCATCAAAAGAGCTCCTTGCGGAGAATTGTTTGCCGAAGCATAAGTATTATAATACGAAACCAAAAGTTCGCCAAGATCATTGTAGCATGCCCCCGAAGGATTGTATGCGTATTGACCAACAGGATTGCTCCATACTCTTTGAGCAAATGTCGGCATCGTTCCGAAACAAAAAACAATAATCGAAAAAGTAATATATTTTTTTAGTTGATTCATACGTTAAATTCATTTAAAAAAATTAATCAATATTATTTAGTATAAATCACACTAAAAGATTCTCCTAATTCTGCAATCGTCTGACCACTTGAAGTATACAAACGAATAAAAGCAGTATAAGTAGATGGTTGTCCCGTAGGAGGACGATAACCGTCGGTAAGAGGATCCCATTTTAGATTTTCATCATTTAATTGACCTACAAGACGACCATTATTATCAAAAATATTACATTGTACGTGCATATTTTGTCCGTTGGCGAAATCTGTCAAATCAAAATAATCATTCTTTCCATCACCGTTTGGTGTTACTATATTGTAAAGACATTGACGACGAGAAGCATCTACCGATGTAGAATCTGTTGCCATACAACCATTTGCATCTATTGCCGTCACAGTATATTCTCCTTGCATTACATCAACCAAATCTTGCTCCTCACTTCCATGTTCCCATATAAACTTAAATGGTGGCGTACCATGTTGTATACTAAGCATCACTTTCCCATCTTGTTTGAATGGACAAGAAGCGTCTTTCACTTTATTGAAAGTGATTGACATTGGTTCGTTTGGCTCTCGAATATCAACAGTTTGAGTCTGAGAACAACCTTCTCTATCCGTTGCTTTTATTTGATAAATTCCGGCTCTCAATCCAATAAACTTCGCTTCTGCTTTTCCTACAACAGGTTTTCCTATCTGCTTTTTGTTCGTTATATCAAACAATTCATATCTATAATACAAATTAGCTGATCCATAATCCATCCAAGATCCTTGAGCTTTTGCGATAATAGTTCCTTTTGTATCCCCATGACAAACGCAATTTGTTTGTTCAAAATGAATAGTAACCGGATTAGGCGGAGCTTTTATCGACCAATTTAAACGATACCCTTTGCCATTGGCTGTATAGAAATAATAGATATGTTCTCCCGGTTCAAGATCTGAAGTAGCAAGATTCGATGCTGTCTCAATTGCTCCAGCTTTTACGTATTCAAGCGTTGTCTCTGCTGTTCTTACACCTAAAGAATCGGCATAAATAGGTTCAAAACTTTCTTCCGTTACGATTAGCGTTTTTGCATATTTAGTTGTAGAAGTTCCTCCATCAGAACAATCGTTTGGCGTACGAGAAAGTATTATTTTATACCCACTATTGTCCGGTGCACTTTGTGATAAATCTCGATAAGCACCTCCAAACATATTTTGAGAAATCACCGTTGGATAACGAACTCCCCAAATCGTGTCTCGGTACTCTGTTTCCACTCCGTTTTTAACTACCTTAATCACATCTATTCTCTCTACGACTTTCAACTTAGAAGAAGACGTATAATCTTCTTGTTTTGTATAAGTTTTTGGAGTTCCATCTTCGTTGTAAATTACTTTTCCATTTTCGTCTTTTTCAACATAAGTAACTGTTCGTTGTCCCCAAACTTCTTTTAATACTTTATCTACAATTTCTTTTTTAAGGACATACCAATAAGCGACTTTTTCTGAATTAACATCGTGATCCCAAACAATTCTTACCGGAAAGCAATCTCTTTCATCAGGATTGATATTATGACCTGCTGTTTCTTTATAACAAACTTTCATATCCTTACTATTGTTGTCACCAAAATAACTCATTGCGTTATCTACCACCGTAAAAGTTGATGTGGCAGTACATTTATTCGAGTCTGTGACAAGCACTTCATAATCTCCCGGTACCAAACCCGTAAGATCTTTTCCCGGTTTATATTTGAACTCGTTTGGTTTATGAATTGCCGGATTTGCTCCATTGGGATCTCCTTGAACAATAAATTCTGGTTCCATCAAATCATTAATCAAATAACTGTACGGAGCTGTTCCACCTTGCACATCTAAATGCATTTCTCCATTATTTCCGGTATTATCAATTCCCCAAGCAGTATTGCTAACAATATTCCCTCCATTAAGAATTTTTAATTCTTCTGGTTGCGTAATAGTATAAGTGTATGTTCCTGCGTCAGTACCTGTTACCGTTAAAGTATATTCTCCGGCAACCAATCCTCCAACAGCATTTGTTGTATTTCCCGTACTCCAACTATACGTGTTGGAAGCTCCATGCGAAGGTGTAAATACAATTTTTCCATCACTTCCACCAAAACACTTCACATGAAAAACTTGATCGCTTTCTCTTGCAGTAACATTTCCAAAAAGGAAACAAAATAAAACAATAAAAATAACTAATAATTGATTATTTTTTCTCATTTCAAAAAACAAAAAAATTGTTCATAAACTCTACAAAAATAACGATTATTTTTTATACTAAATCAAAAAAAATATTAAAACATGTTTAAAAACATCATTTAAAATCAGCTTTTCGTCCAAAATTTTATTTTTTCAAATACACAAAAAAAAGAATAAAAGAAACTTTTCCTTTTATTCTTTTTTATTTACTAAAATGTATTTATTGCTTGCTTGATTTTCACCAAATGCGTTAATAATTGCTCCGTTTTTGCTAAATTCAACATGTTTGATCCATCGGATTTTGCTTTTTCTGGCTGAGGGTGAGTTTCCATAAAAATTCCATCAACTCCAACAGCAATTCCTGCTCGTGCAATTGTTTCTATCATTTCAGGATTTCCTCCCGTCACACCACATGTTTGATTAGGTCGTTGCAAAGAATGTGTTATATCCAAAACAACCGGAAATCCTAAACTTTGCATCACGGGAAGATTCGTATAATCTACAACTAAATCGCTATATCCAAAAGAATTTCCTCGCTCAGTCAACATCACTCGATGATTGCCTGCATCTACAACTTTTTGAGCTGCAAATTGCATTGCTTCTCCTGCCAGAAATTGACCTTTTTTAATATTCACGACTTTCCCGGTTTTTGCTGCCGCAACCAATAAATCTGTCTGACGACAAAGAAATGCCGGAATTTGCAAAACATCAACAAAATCTTTTGCCATAACAGCATCTTCTGTTGTATGAATATCCGTCACTACAGGAATATCAAAATATTCTCCAACGGATTTTAATATTTCAAGTGCTTTCAAATCTCCGATTCCGGTAAAAGAATCAATCCGAGAACGGTTTGCTTTTTTAAATGATCCTTTGAAAATAAATGGAATTTTTAATTTATCCGAAACTTCTTTCAACGTTCCCGCAATATCAAAAGCCATATCTCGACCTTCGATTACACACGGACCCGCCAAAAGAAAAAAGTTACCAGAATCTGTATATTTTAATTTTTCAATCGAAAACATTTTCTCAAAATGACAAATTAGCTTTATCTTTTTGTGCCAATAAATAAAAATCCAAAAGCACCATTGCCGTCATTGCTTCTACGATTGGCACTGCTCTTGGAAGAACACACGGATCATGGCGACCTTCAACCTTAATTGTTGTTTGATTAAAATTTTTATCCACAGTTTCTTGTTCTTTCAAAATTGTGGCTACAGGCTTGAATGCTGCACGAAAATAAATATCTTGCCCATTCGATATTCCTCCTTGAATACCTCCTGAACGATTCGTTTTGGTCTCAATATTTCCGTTGCTCACCTCAAACAAATCATTTTGTTCACTACCTCGAAGAGCAACATTAAAGCCCATTCCATATTCAAATCCTTTACAAGCATTTATGGACAAAATTGCAGCTCCAAGCGTTGCGTGCAATTTAGAAAAGACAGGTTCTCCTAAACCAACAGGAACACCTTTGACTACGCATGTCACCACACCTCCTATCGTATCCCCATCTTTTTTCACCTCACGAATCAATGTTGCCATTTGCTCTGCAACATTTGCATCTGGACATCGTACTGGATTCTTCTCTATTTCGGAACGTTCATAACACGTATAATCACCTTTCAGAGCAATTTCTCCGACTTGAGAAGTATAGGCATAAATGTCAATTCCAATCTGACGAAGATATAACTTTGCTACCGCTCCGGCAACAACACGAGCAATTGTCTCACGAGCAGACGTTCTTCCTCCTCCACGATGATCCCTTACACCATATTTGGATTGGTACGTAAAATCAGCATGCGAAGGACGAAACACATTGCGAAGATTTTCATAATCTTTTGAATGCTGATTGGTATTCCAAACAACAAATGCAATCGGCATTCCTGTGGTAACACCTTCAAACACACCAGACAAAAACTCTACTTTATCAGCCTCATTTCGAGCCGTTGTGAGATCGGATTGTCCCGGACGACGACGATCGAGTTCTTTTTGTATAAATTCTTGATCTAAAATTAATCCTGAAGGACAACCGTCAATAATTCCGCCAACTGCTTTTCCATGAGATTCGCCAAAAGTTGTAAGACGAAATATGTTGCCAAAAGAATTCATCAATGACATCCTCCACAATTGCAACTTGAGTCATCGCTGCAATCTCCACTACAATTACAACTTCCTCCACAACCTCCGCACGATGGATTGATATATGCAGACAATTCTTCATTAGAAGCAACGTGAGAAACCACTACATCTCCAACAAAATTCAAATCATATCCGGCCAACGGATGATTAAAATCAATCGTTACCGTATTTTCATTTATCGAATCAACAACGCCTTGAAAACGACGACCATCTTCCGACATCAACGGAATTATTTCGCCTTCAACAACGCCTTCATGCAATTTACCATCAACAATAAAAATCGATTTGTCTAAATCTTGTTTATTTGCTTCATCATATTCTCCATAAGCGTCTGTGGCTTTGATTGTAAAATCAAACTTATCTCCTTCGGAAAGATTGATCAATTCTTTTTCAAATTTTTCAAGCGTAAAACCAAGTCCCGAACAAAATTCAAACGGTTGTCCCGGTTTTGTTTCTTCTTCCAATTCAGGAGCTTCTGTAGCCGAAGAAACATACAATTTATAATTTACCGCAATAATTTTATTTTCCATTTCTATTTTTGTTTATCAAATTATCAATTTACTTTTCTACATTGTATCGACTATTGAGTATCTCAACAACTTCCGCTGTGATGTTATACTGTTTTTCTGCATACAACACGTTATCTCTCATCGTATTCGTTATAATCATTTGATAAGGATGCGTCTTAACGTAATCATCAATAAACGCTTGAAGAGTGTCATTCAATTGCTGATTAAGTTTTGCTTGTTCTGTCATTAAATTTTCAGCCAATTTTGCTTCCAATTCTTCAAGATTTTGACGTTCTTTCATCAAACGATTATTTTCGGCTTCAGCACGCTCTTGAGATAAAAATGCACCGGCTTGCAATTTCTTCTGAAAATCCATCGCTTCTTGTTGCCATTTATTTGCCTTTCGTTGAAGTTCCGATTTTGACTTTTCGCTTTGAATCAACAATTTTTCATTCGCTTTTTTTGAAAATTCATAATTCATCAACAAAGAATCCACATCAATATAAGCAATCGGCATCGTCACCATTTGCACACCACTACTATCTTTTGCACTTACAACTTCATTCGAACTTGATTTTTTGTCACGAGGAACAAAAAGTTGCAAAGCAATCAACACAATAACAGCAATAGCCAACGTTGCATTTATCACTGTTTGAACATTATTATTTTTCATAATACGATTAAAATAAAATTTCTAAAAAACATATAGACTGCAAAGATAATAAAAAGAACGGGGCAATTCCTCAAATCCAAACAAATAAATCCTTTCGGATAGCAAAGATTTAACATTTTTTAGGAATAAAAAACAAATAGAGAAAGCAACCAAAACTGATTACTTTCTCTATCTTGCTTCTACTCAATCCTTTTCTATTACGTAAGATCGAGATTTCTCTTTGCGAATAATTACTTATTCAACATTGGAACATAACGACGAATAACTCGTTTCCAAACCAAACAACAGATAAGATTGAATAAAACCATAACTATATAATTACTACTATGAAAAAAACTTCTACTTCTACTTGAGAATCCTATTTGTTTCTCATTTGAGAGTGCAAAGATATGTTATAAAACATAAAATACCAAATATTTTTAATAAAAAGTATGCTTTAAAACACTTTTTTAACTTTTATTAACAGATAAGGTTGCAAAAAACAAAAAAAATGCAACGAACACAAAATAGTTCGCTGCATTTTTTATTTATAAAACCAATCTGTTTTTAGTATTGAATATATTTTGAAGAAGAAACAGAACCATCAGCTTTTGTTTCTACTTTGATATTCATAACATTTTTCACCGGATTTTCTCCAAATAATTGACCATTGATTCCATAATATTTTACAGAAACAACCGGTGCTGAAGAAACTGCATTTTGTGCTGAAGCTGCAGACGTCAACTCAGACACAATAGAAATTGTTCCCATTTCAATTCCAGAAGACTTAGCCGAAAGTTCTAAATAAAGATATTTTTTGCCACCATTAATTTCAAAATAGTTATCTCCTTCTTCGACGATAGTTATTGTAAAAGATTGTTCTCCGATTGTTGTTTCAACAGAAGAAGTTGGAATAGAATAAGAACCTGCATCATCTGTCAATTCCAAATTAGAGAATTCCAAATCAATGGTTTGTCCGGCAACAACAATACCACTTACTGAAATCGAACAAGACATATCTTCTTGATCAACTACAATCGGAGCAGTTACAGTAGTTGGAGTACCCATAAAAGTAATTGTAGTATTATTTTCAGAACTATAAACACCTGAATAATCTTCCACTGAAGTTTCTACAAATTCTGCCCCTACAATCACTACTTGAGCTACCTTATTAGCGTCAACGGTTTCTTCAGAAGTATAAACAGTAAGTTGAATATCCAATTTTTTCTTATATCCATCTTCTTCGTCTTCATACAAAGTTCCAGAATTTATTTGAATATACGTTTTAGAAGTTATTGATTCTACATAAGGACCTTCTTTTGTTCCAGTACAAGTCAAATTTCCGTCTTCACTCACAGAAATACCATCAACCTCTATATCGCCAATATTCAAGCCTGCAAAAGAAAAGTCTTTAATTGACATTGCACACGAAGAAGCTCCGTCTTCATGCAAAATGTTCACCATTGTTGGATATTTTGCCTCAGGTTGTTCATTAGGCTTCCAAACAGCAACCATCATGTTTTCGGCGTTATATTTTCCTGTAAAACTACTAATCGCTGATGCTCCTATTGCAAAAAGCGAAGCTAATGATAAAAGAAATAATTTTTTCATTACAATTTATATTTAAAAATTAAACTAATAAAAATTTTCACTTTCTTCTTTTTTTCGACGGACAAAAATATACATTTTTTAACAATTAAACGATTTTTTCAACAAAAAAACATGTTTAAAAGCACATTTTACCAAATAAAATGTAAAAAAAAAGACCATTTCATGGTCTTTTTTTTTATTTTTAAGGAATCGACTTAATTCGAGATCGTGCAACTTTTAAATATTCCGTCCAAACTTCCGGATCTCCCCAAGAATCCTTTCGATGTCTTGTCTTGTGTTCATCTGGGACATACACCACTAAAGAATTATTGTTTTTTATATTGATTGAATCTACCGAAAATTGCGTCAAAACTTTCGTCTTTTTATCCGCAGCCAAAGATACCGGCATCTTTGGAGGAATCGAATCATAACACCAAATTTCTGTGATTTTATAACATCCTGCAAAAGCAAACGATCCAATTTCTAATGGTTTTGAACTAAATCCTTTTCGCATAAAAATCTTCTCTACATTTTTACAGCCATAAAAAGCATTTGCTTTTACTTTGTCAACCATTTCCGGCAAATCGACTTGTGTCATGCTTTCACAAAAAGCAAAAGTATGAGCCGGAATTTCCGTAATCTGACTTGGAATTGTCACATTTTCCAAATTTTTGCATTTATAAAACATAGAAGCAGACAATTCGGTCAAAGAATTTGGCAAAGTTACCGTTTTTAAAGAATCGCAGTGAGCAAACGCCCAAACGCCAATCTCTTCAATACCTTCCTCAATCACAACAACTTTGATTGCAGAATTTGCTTCAAATGCTTTTGATCCAATCTCTTCTATTGAATAACGAATCGAATTATATTTTACAGAAGCAGGAACTACAACAGTATCTTCTTTCCCATTATACGAAACGATTTCAGCCGTATTATATTCAAGATCAAGCAAATATGTAAAATCTTCAAAATCTATTTTTTGCTCCGTTGCTTCATCATCGTCTTTATCTTCATCTTCTTCACAAGCGACAAACAAAGGCATTGCAAAAAAGAACATTAAAATATAAAATAAATTTTTCTTCATAATCAATTATTTTTTAGAAACGGAAATCCATTTGGAATGTATAAGTACGTGGAGCAGAAACGTCCATCGGACGAGTAGAATATTCTGCATTCAAAACGTTATTTACAATTGCATTCAATTTGATTTTCTTCGTGATTTCAACTCCGGCACGAAGATCCCAAACTACATAACCCGTGTTATGACTTTTCCAATATCCTGCCAAATCGCCAAACAACATATCGCGAACATAATCCATTGCATCCGGCATATCTTTTTGGCGTTCATCTACCATAAAATAATCTACTGCAAGAGTTTTGCTCTTATAAATAATATTCGTACCGATTGACAAACGACGCCATTTCCAATCAAGAGAAGCTTTGAACGTATGTTTTTGACGATATTTCAAATATTTTGAATTATTAGATTTCATCTTCATTTGTAGCGGATCTACATACGATTCTTCTCGCTCATTGATTGCTTTATAATTCACATCTTCCGGCTCTGTATAGACATAACCGATGTTGTACGTAATATTTGAATGACTATTGATTTCGCAAATTCCTGTCAAATTAACTTCCGCACCATAAATGCGAGCTTTGTCCACATTAAAAAATTGTGCTCCAATACCAATTGAAGATCCATTTATCAACGACTCCATCAAATCATACATACTAAGAATTTGATTATAAGAATTATTATCAAACAATCCGATATTAAATTCGATCATATCCTTGTATTCGGTATAAAATGCGGCAATATCGATAAATCCTTTGAACGGACCAAATTGATAACCTTGTTTGAATCCAAGTTCTACGTTGTATCCACTTTCCGGACGAAGATTATGGTTCGGATAAGCTCCGATTCCTCCAATATCTTTACGAACGTATTTTTCTGTAATCGAAGGATAACGGTATCCTTGTCCGTATGAAGCACGAAGGAAAGATGCTTTTCCTAATTGATAATTCAATCCTCCACGAAGAACAGGACGAACCGGAATGTTCACTCCAAACAAATCAAAATTAGCTTCTTTCAATTTATCATCTACTCTATAATATTCAAAACGAGCTCCAATCGACAGATTCAATCGATCAAAGAATTTGTCATCGTATTGAATATAAAGAGCTGCATTGTCCGAATTATGAACACCCGAAGTTTCGGCATTTGAATAAACATGCTCGTATGTTGCTCCTGCAGTCAACGTATTGTCACTACCAAAATTTTTTGAGAATTGATAATCCAAATAATACGCATCAGCACGATCGGCACGATTCAATTTTTTGGGTGTTTGTTGTCCATTATTCAACAATGTATTCAACAAATAATCCACACCACCATTCATGTCCGCTGGAAGTTCTTGTCCCATTACCCAACCAATCAAATCTACAAAATCAGAATGATCTGCATTTGGGAAATACGTTGTTCCGATTTCTTTCAACGTTGCAACCGCATTACTGATTTGTTCTTTTGTCAATGGATTGGAACGATCAAGCATTCCTAAATTAGCGATAAGAGGAACAAGGCTCGAAACTCCCGGAATAACAGGATCTACCATTCCATCGATAATACTTTGAATTGTTCCTATCTTATTCGTTACTTGAGAAATAATATCATCTGTCGATGCCGAAAAATCAATGTCCGAAAAATCGAATGGATCTGCCTGACCTGCCGCAAGAGCTTGCTCTCTCATTTGATCCATCAATTCTTTCATTTTCAACACATCATTTGAAATCTTATCATAATCCACACCCATATTTCCTAAAATCTCTGTCAAAGATTTATCCGTTGGATTTGTTTGGATATTCGAATAAGATGTATAAAAACGAGCTTTTACCGTATGCGTTGTTCCATTGTCTCGATTATAATACGAAACGGTTGGATCTATATAAAACTCATTTGTTTGACGAGCCATATTTGAAAGTGGAGATTGTTCGTATGGCGAAGACGACGAACGCCACAAAAATACATCAGCCGCTTCACTCGAAAGCAGATTTGCATTCACTCCGGCTTTCAAACCTTTTATTTTTGGAGAATAATACATTGCATTCACTCCACCACGCACACGACGATTATATCCTCCTTTTTTGAATCCTTCATCATTGAACAAATTCACCGCCGCCGAAAGATCCCAATCGCCAATACGACGAGTATGAGAAATATCAATACCATTATTGATCGGATTTCGTATTCCTGAAAAAACAGTTTTACGAAGAAGTGGTTCTACTTCATAATCTCCCTCTTTCCAAAACTCCTTACTCCACCAACGATAGTCTTCATTTTGCGGATCAGCATATACTCCCATATAGATATTCACACGAGTCTCCGGATCAAGACTTGGTCGAGCTGTTCGTACGTTGATCAAACCATTCAACGCAGACGAACCATAAAGCACAGAAGAAGCTCCTTTCATCACTTCCACTTGTGCAATATTTTCCATCGGAATAGCATTCCAATTGATTTCGCCTCCTGCAGGAGAAAGAATAGACATTCCATCAACCATAATCAAGCAACGCGAACCAACACCATAAGTCCAACCCGAACCTCCACGAATACTTGGTTGTTTATCTTGCACATCTACTCCGGACAAATTATTCAATGTAGAACGAAGATCGGAAGGAGATTGTTTTGTAACATCTGCAGCTTTTAATACATTCATAGAAACCGTAAGATCACTCAATTTTTGTTCAAAACGACCGGCACTAACAACTACAGCATCTAATTCGCTTGACTCACCGTGCATGACTACATCTTGCACAAAATTTTTCTTACGCTCTACCAAACAATTGATTTGTTGAGTTTGATAACCCATGTAGCTAAACGTAAGCGTATAAGCTCCATCTTTAACAGAAAATTCATAATGTCCGTCAAAATCTGTAGCCACACCTTTTTTAACTCCATCTACTTCATAAGAAACAGTAACTCCGATCATTGGTTCATTACCTTGATCTCCATCGTAGACATTACCCGACACTTTTGATTGAGCCATTGCCACAATTCCAGACAATGCAAAACCTACACATGTCAACAAAAAACTCTTTTTCATTATTATATATGGATTGATTTAATTTCTCTCTAAAATGTCTCTTTCTTTTCACAAAACAAAATGAGAAAGAGAGATTTTTCTCCCTTACTCATTTTGCCTATAAAAAAATATCTTATTTTTTATTTTTTCATAAATGAAACACTACGAGTTGTTCCTTCTTCCGAAACAATTATCAATTGATATACTCCGGCTGGCAATGTAGAAACATCAATCGATTGTGCTGATTGAACATTCATCAATTGTTGTCCGACGTTAGAATAAACCACCGCTTGACGAACATTCACTCCTTTTACATTGATCACATCTACTGTTGGATTTGGATAAACCACAAGATTTTCTACCTCTGCATTTTCAACGCTTGTAGACGGATCCGGTTCTATCGGAGCTACATCAGTCGTAATCGTTGCCGATGCCGAAACTTGTTCATTTCCTCCAACAATTGTAGCAATCGTATATGTATATGTTGTTTCCGGTTTCAAATTAGACACTTCAATCGAAGTTTCTGTTGTTGTTTGACTAAACACTTCTACTCCATTTTCGTCAAGAACAACTACTTTGTATTCTACTCCGGCAACAGCTGACGCTGAGAAATTCGCCGTAAATCCAGTTGAAGTTATATCTGTTGCTTCCAAAATCATAGATGCAGAAATCAACTGAATTGACGAAACAGCAGAGATTTGTTCATTTCCTTCACAAATTGTTGTCACAGTATACGTATATGCCGCATTTGTAGTCAAACCAGTTACATCAATCGAAGTTTCTGCTGTTGTTTGATTAAACACTTCTACTCCATTTTCGTCAAGAACAACTACTTTGTATTCTACTCCGGCAACAGCTGACGCTGAGAAATTCGCCGTAAATCCAGTCTCTGTAATATTTGTTGCGTCAGAAAGTTTCGCCGCAGAGAACAATTGGAATTGTGATGAATCAGAGTTTTCTGATCTAACATCTCCTGCTATAGCTTGAACATAATAAGATAATTTTTTGTTATAATTTGCTCTTGCCACACTCAACGAACATGTAGTAGAGTCTGTTGAAATCGGATTTCCTACGCTTGCGTTATCGTCAACACGCGTAACAAAAACCATATATGATATCGCTCCCGGAACCTCATTCCAACTCAAAGTCGCAGATTTATTGGTAATATCAGTGGCAACTCCTACAACAGGAGCAGACAATGCAGTCTTACCAGAAATTGCAATCTCTACAGGCGTTGCATTAGCATGAGAAAGCGTAAGCATTGCAGAATAATCTTTTACTGCAACCGGTTTGTACGAAACCGTCAATTGATCACCTTCAACTGCAACAGAGAAGTTTTCCGTATCGCTAACTACAGCCGAAATTTGCTCTGTAAGATTTGAACCTGAAAGCGTAAATGTTTGAGAAATCGCTTCTCCTCCAAAAAATGCCGTTCCTAAATCTCCAATTACAAAATTATCAATTACTGGCAACGCAAGCGTTGTAACCGTTTGTTCTGATGAACTTTCTGAAGAAACGCCATTTTGATTAACAACAACAGAATATGTATATGTTGTATTTGGTTTCAAATTTTCTACTACATAACTTGTAGAAGTTAATCCTTTTGGATTCAATATTTGCGTACCATTTTCTTTAATGATCAAATCATACGAATCTGCACCTTCTACAGCACTCCAATTTGCTGTAAATGAATACAAACCTACTTCGGAAGCTTCCGTTGTTGTCGTTTCCGATGGATAAACAACTCCTGTAAGTGGAATTACAACCGAAGGATTAACCAATTTAGATTTCAATACAACAGTTGCAGAATGAACTCCAACTACAGATGGATTAAACGTTACTGCGATATTTCCGCCTTCGATCGGCAAAGTCGAAGTATCTACAGAGAATAATCCCGAACCATCATTTAACGTAATGTAAATTTTCTCACCTTCTACCAAACCTATTCCTTGAATAGAAAAAGTTGAAGTAGTATTTGTTGCTGAAAAATTAACCGTTCCATCATAAGTAATTGTACCACCTCCTGCTGTCATCAACGTAATTTCATTTGACGAATCAGAAGTAACGTACGATGAATTTGCTTTAACGGTATATGAATAATTTGTTTCACTTTTCAGACCTTTAAATGTTGCAGAAGTTTCTGTAGTGACAACCGTTGCTACTACTTCACGTTTATTATCCAAAACAGTAACCTCATACGAAGTTGCACCTTCTACATCTTCCCAATTAGCAGTAAATGAAACTGCAGAAACATTTGTTGCATCAATTGCCACCGGAGCTTTTGGTGTATTTCGTATTGAAATAGGCGTTACAGACTCCATTGTCATCGGATAATTTGTTGTGACTACACGAAGACGATAATTATCACCATCTTCAAGCGTCGTAGGCAAAGTTCCAACCAACGTTCCTCCATAATTAGTTTTCATAGATGTAAGAATCGTTGGATTAGCAAACGATCCGTTTGCATCAGAAAGCTCAAAACGAACAACATTTGCTTCCGCATTTATATTATACACAGACATCGATCCTTCTATAGTGTATGGCAACGAAACGACATCTCCAGATACATATTGTATTTTAGAAACATTTCCGACTTCCAATGTTGGCTTATAAATCAATGCCATATCATCAACATAGACTTGTGCTGCCGCTCCACCTGGAGTTGCATTAGTCGTAAACGTAATCAAAATATATTTAGGATCTAATCCCAACGATGCATACGTAGCATAATCAAACGGAACCGAAAGACGTTGCCATGTTGCATTTCCCGATTCATCATTCACACGTGCATAATTGAGTTTTGCTTCTCCAACAACATGTTGCATATCTTCGTCTCGAGAAGGATCTTGGAATGAAAAATCATCATGAATAATCGCCGAAAGACGAGCATTAACATCATTTGTCATCAATTTTACCCAAGCCGTAATAGAATCAGGACGTGACGTCATAGTTTCGCTAAATGCCTCATTATTCTGAATTGTAGCATTATGATTAGCTTGATCTGCTGCTGACATTGCTCCGGCATTGATTTTTCCAACGGTCAAATTTCCATTAGCATTTACCCCAAATACTTTATAAGAATACAAATAAACACCTTTAGAACCCACTACTGCTCCCGAACGAACTTCTGTTGTAGATTCCATACATTGACCAGCTGCCGTTCCTGCCAAAGAACCTCCTGCCGTCATGAATCCATTCCAGTTTTGAGGTTCTGCAGATTCATTACTTTCATTATCCCACAATTCAAAATCCGAATTTCCTACTTGCTCTCCATACGTAGAAGATTTTGTACGAACAGATTTCTTACCTAATTCTATTTGCTCTTCTCCAATCTTTGCAATGACATTATATGCATAAGCTGTGTTAGCTGATAATTCTCCAAATTCATACGAACACGAAGAAGTTTGTTTTGTAGCAATTAAATCTAATGAATTATTGTAAAGTTCAATAGTGTATATTGCAGATGAAGCAACATTGTTCCAGTTAAGATAAATCGATTTATCTTTAACAGATTCATTAACTACCAATGCTTTTGGCATAACGACAACAATGTCATTTGATTTATTAGAAGATACGTTATTTTTTACGACTTTCACACTATACGTATATTCCTCACCAATAGAGCAACCGGTAACTTTATAATTCGTTGAAACAACTTCTTGATTTTCAAAAACAACTTCTGAACCTCTTTTTACTGTCAAAAGATAACGATCTGCATTATCTACCGCAGTCCAATTAGCCACAAAAGAAGAAATCGCAAGATCTGTTGCTTCTAAAGCTATTGTTGCTTCCGGACAAGCTTCGCCCGAAAGAGGAATTACTTTATTGGCAAATTCAGGAGACGAAACCGTTATTTGTCCTTCGTAAGTTCCTAAACTTGTAGGGAAAAACGCAACTTTTACGCTACTAGATGTTTGAGAAAGAGATTGTTCTTCAATAGAAAATCCTTCTCCTGAAATTGACACTGAAATATCTTGTGTCAAATTAGCTCCTTCAAGATACAAAGTCTTCACTACTTTCTCATTTACGCTTTGCGAAAATTTTGAAAGCGGAACGTACGTGATTACAGGACCTTTTTTAGTACGAATAGAAATCGGCTCTGATGTCTCCGAAACAAATCCTCCTTCTCCTTTTGCACAAATTGTGATTGTATAATTTGCTTCTGGAAGAAGATTTTCAACTTCATAAGAAGTCGCACTTCCGTCAACTTCTACATTTTCATTTCCATCGACAGTTTGTCCATTCGCATCATATACATTAATTACATACGATGTCGCTCCTGCAATAGCATTCCACGTAAGTGTACAACCCGAAGAATAAACATTCTCATCGGCAACTTCGTTTAAAGCAACAACCTCAGGCGAAACAGTTGCCGAAAAATTAATTACAACATCGGCAAGATATTGAGTTGTTGCCTTCAACGTTCCGACAAAATTACCAATCTTATCTGCAACAAAATTAAGTATCAAATCCAATGTCGATGTTTCTTTTGTAATTGTAGAAACATTATCTTGTATAGAATAACCTCCATTTGTAGATAATACCAAAGAAACGTCACTTGCAAGATTTGCCGCAGAGACAGAAATTGTTTGTTGTTGATTATTTCCTAATTTTACATTAAGAGCCTCAACCGAAGACATTGTAAATTGTGGTTGAGCCAATGTTGAAAACGAACCCGTCAAAGAAGAAAGCGATTTAAACTCACCATTCTTAGACACTATAGAAATTTGTTGTTCTGTTGCCGATGATAAATTTTCCAAAGACAACGAAGTTTCTTTTTGTTCCGGATATTCTACTCCATTGATAGACACTATATATGTCACGGCTTGAACTCCTGCATCCCACGAAAGATCCATCGTCGTAGGAGTTATGTTTGATGCTTTAAGATTTGTTGGTGCTGAAGGACAGAAACTAACAGCAACTCCATCATTTCCTGCCGATCCGGTTTCTACAGTCAACCCAAATTTATATGTTCCAACCGTTGTCGCTGTGTACGAGCCATGATTATACGTTCCATTTCCACTCTTCCCTTTATCTTTCAAATCATTCGTCAACGATGTCTCCGGCTCCACTTTCGTTGTCACTCCGGTCGGAATCGTAATCGTATATTTACAATCTCCATTTGACCCCCCAAGCGTTCCGTTTGTCATTTCAGAAACTGTAGCAGTCAAAACTACCACATCATTAACCGAAAGCGATGTTTTATCAACCGACAAAGAAACCGTTCCATTTGTTCCACTACTCCCGAATACGCTACCCACACTCATCGTAAGACCAAGAGCTAAAGTGACCAAATGTTTAAAACTAAAAAAAGTTTTTTTCATAAAATTCATTTTAAATTTATCAAGGAGAAAAAAGAAAAAACGATTTTCTTCTTTGCTTCGAACAATCCTTAATATATATTAGTATTACTTTTTCATTATTATGCAGAGAAAAAATTTTTCTCTTTCGGGTTGCAAAGTTAATAAAAGTTAAAAACAATACAAATTTATGTTAAAGAACACAAACCCAAAAGGACAAAAAAAGAAATGATGTGCAATTTCAAAAAAAATGTTTCGTCAAAAAAATAAACACAAAGTCGTTGAAGACAAGATTTTACAAGTAAAATTCTAAAAAAATAATTATTTTTGCACGCAAAATTTTAACACTAAAAAAAATTAAATTATTATGAATGATTTTCCTAACTGCCCAAAATGCAACAGTGAATACGTATATAGCGATGGAACAATGTTGATTTGTCCGGAATGTGCTTACGAATGGATTGCCGGAGAAAATGAAGAAGCGGAAGAAGAAGGTTTTGTTGTAAAAGATGCGAATGGAAACATCTTGCAAGATGGCGACACCGTTACCGTCATCAAAGATTTAAAAATAAAAGGGACAACACAAGTTGTCAAAGTCGGCACAAAAGTGAAAAACATTCGTTTGGTAGATGGAGACCACAATATAGATTGCAAAATTGATGGTATCGGAGCAATGGGACTAAAAAGCGAATTTGTCAAAAAAATCTAATTTCTCTTTTTATCATAATCATGAAAAAGAAAATCCAAAAACACATCTTACCTTATTTGCTTATTATAATCAGTTGTGTAGGATTTTGCATTCCTCTCAATATCGACAAAGCATACGTTGGACTTCTGCTTTTATTTGTTTTTGTGCCATTCCTCATAGGAGAAGATATTTTAAGCAAACAGAAATGGCACAAACTCAAATTATTCTCCACGACATTAGTCGGATTATATTTAGGAAATATCATCAGTATTGGTTGGTTAGGGAAATTATTATCCACATGGGCATACTTATTCCTTATCTACAATTCTTCGCTTCCTACTTTATTTCTTTTACTATATCATATCATCAAGAAAAAATTAGGAATTAAATATGGATTATGTTCATTTGTTGCTCTATGGGTCTGCTACGAATTTATATACCTTCAAATTCCAATTAACTTTCCAGCAATTTATGCCGGATTTTTAGTTTACACAACCAATAGCAACATTATTCAATGGTATGAATACACAGGCGTTTTAGGAGGAACTGCTTGGGTAATGATTTGCAACGCTCTGTTGTTTTACACTTTTAGAAAAAAACATTTGACCGGCAATTGGAAAGCATGCAAAACCAACATCGTTCTTTCATGCTGTGCAATCATTCTTCCTCTACTGATTTCTTTGGCGATGTATTATTCTTACGAAGAAAAAGGAGAAAAAATGGAATGTGTATTGGTTCAATCAAATTTAGATCCCTATACAGAAAAATTTTCCACCGATCGAGAAAGCCAATTAGACACCATGTTGCTAATGGCTTATCGTGCAGTAACACCGGAAACTCGGTTGGTTGTTTTTCCTGAAACTGCATTAGAAGGAAACATTTGGTACAATGAATTAGAGAAAAACCATTTGATACGAAAAATACAATGGAATATCCAACAATATGCTCCTAATGTCAGCGTAATTGCAGGAATGGACATGATGCAATATTACATCAGCAAAGAAGAACCAACAGAATCTGCACAACTTGCCAATGGTACGGACAATATTTGGATTGATTTTTACAATGCCGCAGGACTAATTTCTTCCAACAACGTACAAGTTTACAAAAAAAGCAAATTGGTACCCGGCACCGAATACGTTCCGTTCATTAAAGAACTGCCTTTTTTAAAAGAATGGAGCAAAAAATTAGGAGGTGGAGGTTCGAGTCGAGGAACGCAAAAAGAACCTTCTTTACTCTACACCAAAGACGCCAATTTAGCGAGCGTTATTTGTTTTGAATCCTTGTTTGGCGACTATTTAAGCAAGTTCGTAAAAATAGGAGCTGAAGCCATTGTCATCATCACCAACGATGGTCGGTGGAACAACACACGAGGCTACAAGCAACATTTTAGAATGTCAATTCTTCGAGCGATCGAAAATCGTCGAGATGTCGTTCGTTGTGGTAATACCGGAATTTCCGCATTCATCAATCAACGAGGCGACATTATCAGCGAAACCACTTGGTGGGAAAAATGTACTTTAACCGACACTATTCATCTCAATCAAGAACAAACATTTTATTCAAAATACGGAGATTGGATCGGCTACTTAAGTTGCATCTGCAGTTTAATTCTCATTCTCCTTTATTTTATCAAACCCAAACAAAAAGGCTGACAGATTTGTCAGTCTTTTTCTGTTTTTTTGATTTGGCACATAGTTTGAAAAAAGGAAAAACCGAAAAAAAATTAAACAAAATACAAACTTAAAAACATTTTTTTATCATGGCAAAAGGAAATATCGGAGTAACAACAGACAACATTTTCCCTGTTATCAAAAAATTCTTGTATAGTGATCACGAAATTTTTCTTCGCGAAATTGTTTCAAACGCTGTAGATGCAACTCAAAAATTAAAAACGTTAGCTTCAGTCGGAGAATTTAAAGGCGAACTTGGCGACTTAAAAGTTTCTGTATCAATAGATAAAAATACCGGAACACTTACTATTTCAGATCACGGAATCGGAATGACTGCCGACGATATTGAAAAATACATCAATCAAATTGCATTCTCAGGAGCAGAAGAATTTGTTGAAAAATATAAAAACGATGCCAATGCCATTATTGGTCATTTTGGTCTCGGATTCTACTCATCATTCATGGTCAGCAAACAAGTTGAAATCGTAACATTATCATACAAAGACGGAGCAAAAGCCATGCGTTGGAGTTGCGACGGTTCGCCGGAATTTACGCTTGACGAAACCGAAAAAACAACTCGCGGAACAGACATAATTCTTCATATTGACGATGAAAACAAAGACTTTTTGGAAGAATCTCGCATCGAAGGATTACTAAAAAAATATTGCAAATTCCTTCCAATCGAAATTGCTTTTGGAAAGAAAAAAGAATGGAAAGACGGCAAAGAAGTCGAAACAGAAGAAGACAACATTATCAACGACACCAATCCGGCATGGATTCGCAAACCTGCCGACTTAAAAGATGAAGATTACGACAAATTTTATCGCGACCTTTATCCAATGGGCGAAAATCCATTGTTTTACATCCATTTGAATGTAGATTATCCATTTAATCTAACAGGAATACTCTATTTTCCAAAAGTAAAAAACAACATCGAATTACAACGCAATAAAATACAATTATACTGCAACCAAGTATTTGTGACAGATTCTGTAGAAGGCATCGTACCAGAATTTTTAACTTTATTACATGGTGTAATCGATTCTCCGGACATTCCTCTCAACGTGTCTCGTAGTTATTTGCAAAGCGATTCGAACGTAAAGAAAATTTCAAGTCATATTACTAAAAAAGTAGCCGACCGTTTGCAAGAAATTTTCAAAGCCGACCGCTCTCAATACGAAGAAAAATGGGATAATTTAAGCCTATTCGTCGTGTACGGAATGTTGACCGAAGAAAAATTTTATGAAAAAGCAGAAAAATTCATGCTTTTCAAAAACACAGACAAAAAATACTTTACTCTTGAAGAATATAAAACACTTATCACAACCGAACAAACCGACAAAGACGGAAATCTAATCGTCCTCTACACCAACAATACAATTGACCAACATTCATACATCGAAACAGCAAAAGCAAAAGGTTATGATGTCATCATTCTTGACGGACAATTAGACAATCACTTAATCAACACATTGGAACAAAAAAACGAAAAAATGCGTTTCGTTCGGGTTGATGCCGATGTTGTTGAAAGACTAATCGTAAAAGAAGATTTATCATCAACAAACCTAACCGACACTCAACGTGATGCACTGACAACCGTATTTCGCAGCCAAGTTCCGAAAATGGACAAAACCGAATTTATGGTGACATTTGAAAATCTTGGCAGCAATGCGTTACCAATTATCATCACCCAACAAGAATTTATGCGACGAATGAAAGACATGTCTGCCATGGGAGGAGGAATGATGAGTTTTTATGGAGAAATGCCAGACTCTTACAACTTGGTTGTCAACACGGCAAATCCAATCATCGAACGCATTCTAAAAACAACCGAATCCGCTTGCAATGCAAACGTTGCTCCAATTCTTGCAGAAAAGAAAAAAATCGACGATCGCATCACAGACATCAACACTGAAAATAAAGACAAAAAATACGACGAAATCAGTCAAGAAAGCAAAGACGAAAAATCCGCTCTTGAAAAAAATAGTGGAGAATTACGCTCAAAAGCCGATGCGATTTACTCCGAATTTGCAAAAGAAAACAAAGAAATTCGTCAAGTAATCGATCTTGCATTACTCAACAACAATATGCTTCGAGGCGAAGCTCTAAGCAACTTTGTAAAAAGAAGCATTGACTTGATGAAATAAAAATTTCAGATTTTCTTTTTTTCATAATTTTTTATTTTTAATCGTTTCCAAGAGATACTGTGCATTCCTCGTACAGTATCTCTTTTTTTTCAAGAAAAATACATCATAGATTGAAGAAAAATAACTATCTTTGTCAGGTTATTGCGTGAAAAAATTTACGCACACAAAAAAATCATTGTAAACAATAAAAACAAAATAAGAAATGATTCTTTTTTTCAAATCTCCATCAACGTACATCGCTGTACAAACACAAGAAAATTTAACAAAAACAGACATCGACAAATTAACCTGGGCATTTTCTGATGCAACATTTGTTGATACAACTTCAATCGAAGGCACATTCATCGGACCTCGTCGCGAAATGATTACTCCTTGGAGTACCAACGCCGTTGAAATCACACAAAATATGGGTATAAAAGGCATTCTTCGAATAGAAGAATACATCTGCGTGACAGACGAAAAAGCAGAACACGACCCAATGCTTCAACGCATTTACAAAGGTTTGGATCAAAACATTTTTACCATTGATAAAAAACCTGAAGAAATCATCTACATCGACGATCTTGCGGCATACAACGAACAAGAAGGACTTGCTCTTTCGCAAGACGAAATGGATTATTTGAAAAAAATCAGCGAACAATTAGGTCGCAAACTAACAGATAGCGAAGTCTTTGGATTTTCACAAGTCAATAGCGAACATTGTCGTCATAAAATATTCAACGGCATATACATCATCGATGGAGAAGAAAAAGAACTATCTCTTTTCAAACTAATCAAACGAACTTCTGAAGAAAATCCGAACAAACTCGTCTCTGCCTACAAAGACAATGTCGCATTCAATGAAGGTCCTGAAATCGAACAATTTGCTCCGGCAAGTGCAGAAACAGCAGACTTTTTTGAAGTAAAAAAATACAAAAGTGTTATTTCTTTAAAAGCAGAAACGCACAATTTCCCTACAACAGTAGAACCTTTCAACGGTGCCGCAACCGGAACCGGAGGTGAAATCCGCGACCGATTAGGCGGAGGAAAAGCATCTCTTCCTATTGCCGGAACCGCCGTTTATATGACTTCTTATCCTCGCACTGCCGACGGTCGTCAATGGGAAGAAGGCACATTTGAACGCAATTGGTTATATCAAACACCAGAACAAATTCTCATCAAAGCTTCAAACGGAGCAAGCGACTTTGGAAACAAATTCGGACAACCACTTATCTGTGGTTCTTTGCTTACTTTTGAACACGAAGAAAACAATAAAAAATATGGTTACGACAAAGTAATCATGCTTGCCGGAGGTGTCGGTTATGGAAAAATGAGCGATAGCATCAAAGGCACACCAAAAGCAGGAGAAAAAGTTGTCGTTCTTGGTGGAGACAACTATCGAATTGGAATGGGAGGAGGAGCCGTTTCTTCTGTTGAAACCGGACAATACTCAAATGCCATCGAACTCAATGCCGTACAACGTGCAAATCCTGAAATGCAAAAACGTGCGGCCAACGTTATTCGTGCATTAGCAGAAAGTGACAACAATCCAATCGTATCAATCCATGACCACGGTGCAGGCGGTCATCTAAATTGTCTATCCGAATTAGTCGAAGCAACCGGAGGAAAAATCGACATGGACGCTCTTCCTATCGGAGACAAAACCCTTTCTGACAAAGAAATTATCGGAAATGAAAGTCAAGAACGAATGGGACTTTTAGTTGGAGAAGAACATCTTGATCACATTCAAAAAATAGCAGATAGAGAACGCTCTCCAATGTACGTTGTCGGAGAAACAACAGGTGATATGCAATTTGTATTTGAACACAAAAATGGAACTTGTCCGATCAACATGCCTCTTGATTATATGTTTGGAAAAGCTCCTCGCACAATCATCAAAGACAACACTATTAAAGAAACTTTCGCTCCAATCGTAACCGAAGAATCAAAAATAAATGAATATATAGAGCAAGTTCTTCAAACTGAAGCCGTAGCTTGTAAAGATTGGTTGACTAACAAAGTAGACCGTAGCGTAACAGGAAAAATCGCTCGCCAACAATGTGCCGGAGAAATTCAATTACCACTTGCCGACTGTGGAGTTGTCGCCCTTGATTATCGTGGAAAAGCAGGTATTGCAACATCAATAGGACACGCACCTATGGCAGCTTTGGTAAATCCGGCAAATGGTTCAATACTAAGTATCGCCGAAGCTTTGACAAACATCGTTTTTGCACCACTTGCAGAAGGAATCGATAGCATTTCATTAAGTGCCAATTGGATGTGGCCTTGCAAAAATGAAGGAGAAGATGCTCGTCTATACAAAGCCGTTGAAGCTTGTAGCGAATTTGCTTGCGAATTAGGAGTAAATATTCCAACCGGAAAAGACTCTTTGTCTATGACACAAAAATATGGAAAAGACAAAGTTTATTCTCCAGGAACCGTTATCATTTCTGCCGGAGCCGAAGTTTCAGACGTAAAGAAAGTTGTTACTCCGGTGTTGGTCAACGACGAAGATACAGCCCTCATTCATATTGATTTCTCATTTGACAAACATAAATTAGGAGGTTCGGTTCTTGGTCAAATTCTTAAACGACTTGGAGACGACGTTCCAACAGTTAAATATCCGGAATATTTTAGAGAAACATTTAACGCCGTTCAATCACTCATCAACGATGGTTTGATTTTAGCTGGACACGATATTTCAGCCGGAGGACTATTGACAACCATGTTGGAAATGTGTTTTGCCAACGAAAATGGCGGACTGATGATCAATCTCAGTGGAATCAACGAACAGGATCTTACCAAAATATTATTTGCCGAAAATCCAGGAATTTTAATTCAAGTAAAAGACGTCAACAAAGTCGTTTCTCGTTTGGATCAAGATGGAATTGGATACGCAATCATAGGTGTTCCAACAACAGAAAAACGTACTATTGTCATCAAACGAGACAACGACACGCTCTCATTTGACATTGATTCTCTTCGTGACAAATGGTTCCGCACATCATATCTACTTGATCGAAAACAAAGTGGAGAAAATTGTGCAAAAGCACGCTTTGAAAACTACAAAAAACAACCATTACAAATGGAATTTGTAGAATCGTTCTCCGGACAAATGAAACAATACGGAATTACTCCTGATCGCAATCAAAAATCAGGTATCAAAGCCGCTATCATCAGAGAAAAAGGAACTAACGGAGAACGCGAAATGGCGTATGCAATGTATTTAGCCGGATTTGACGTAAAAGACGTACACATGACTGACCTCGCAAGCGGTCGTGAAACATTAGAAGACATCAACTTCATTGTATTCTGTGGCGGATTCTCAAATTCAGACGTTCTTGGTTCAGCCAAAGGTTGGGCAGGCGGATTCCTTTACAATGAAAAAGCAAAAAAAGCACTTGAAAATTTCTATGCACGACCAGACACGTTAAGTTTAGGAATTTGCAATGGATGCCAATTGATGGTAGAGCTCAATCTATTGAATCCAGAACACGACGAACGTCCTCGTATGCTTCACAACGATTCTCATAAATTTGAAAGCCAATTTGTTGGACTCACAATTCCACAAAACGAATCTGTATTATTCGGTTCTCTTTCGGGAAGCAAATTAGGCGTTTGGGTCGCTCACGGAGAAGGAAAATTCTTCCTACCAAAAGACGAAAAAGAATACAACATCATTGCAAAATATACTTACGCTGAATATCCGGCCAATCCTAACGGTTCTGACTACGCTGTGGCAGGAATTTGTTCAAAAAACGGACGACATTTAGCCATGATGCCACACTTAGAACGAGCCATTTTCCCTTGGCAATGGGCACATTACCCTCTCAATCGAAAAGCAACCGATGAAGTAACTCCTTGGATTGAAGCCTTTGTCAATGCAAAAAAATGGATTATTGAAAACGCAAAATAAAAAAAATAATCACTAAAAAAATAAATAGGTAGGTCTTCCATTAGGTCTATCTATTTATTTATTATGTATTTAAAGAAATAAAAAAGTGGCAGAAAATAATTTACTAACCAAATTAGAAGGTCTTGAAATAAAATTTGAAGAAATATCAACTCTCATCACAGACCCATCGGTCATTGCCGACCAAAAACGATACGTAAAACTTAATCGAGAATATAAAGAATTAGAACGTGTTTTAGAAGCCCTACATCGCTATCGTCGTCTACTTACAGGAATCGAAGAAGCCAAAGATCTTATCGCTACCGAAAACGATCCTGAAATGAAAGAGATGGCACGCCTTGAACTTGCCGAATTGGAACCCCAATTAGAACCAATGGAAGAAGAAATCAAACTTCTTCTCATACCCGCCGATCCAGAAGATGCAAAAAATTGCGTTGTCGAAATTCGTGGCGGAACCGGAGGTGATGAAGCTGCTATTTTTGCCGGAGACTTATTCCGAATGTATAGCAAATATTGCGAAACAAAAGGATGGAAAATTTCCATTTCAAGTTTTACAGAAGGCACTTCCGGAGGATACAAAGAAATCATCTTCAACGTTAGCGGAGAAAATGTTTACGGCACTCTAAAATACGAAAGTGGCGTTCATCGCGTACAACGTGTACCGGCAACAGAAACACAAGGAAGAGTTCACACTTCAGCTTCTACCGTAGCCGTATTGCCCGAAGCCGATGAATTTGATGTGGTAATCAATGAAGGCGAAATCAAATGGGACACTTTTCGATCATCAGGAGCAGGAGGTCAAAATGTCAACAAAGTAGAATCAGGAGTACGACTACGTTATGTTTGGAAAAACCCAATCACAGGAGAAAGCGAAGAAATCCTTATTGAATGTACAGAAACACGCGATCAACCCAAAAATAAAGAACGAGCATTAGCTCGACTTCGTACATTTATCTACGATAAAGAACATCAAAAATATATTGATGATATTGCAAGTCGCCGAAAGACAATGGTATCAACAGGAGATCGTTCGGCCAAAATTCGCACATACAATTATCCTCAAGGGCGAATCACAGATCATCGTATAAATTATACAATATATAATCTTGCAGCATTCATGGACGGATCTATACAAGATTGCATCGACCATCTTATTGTAGCAGAAAATGCTGAGCGAATGAAAGAAAGTGAACTTTAACACGTAAACATCATGAACAAATACCAAAAAGAAAAAGAAGCTTTCGGACGACTACTTGAAGTGATGGACGATCTTAGAGAAAAATGTCCATGGGACAGTAAACAAACGATGGACTCACTTCGTTCGCTCACAATAGAAGAAGTTTACGAATTAACAGAAGCAATCATAGAAAAAGATATTCCCAATATTAAAAAAGAATTGGGAGACGTTTTGCTCCACATCGTATTTTACGCTAAAATTGCAAGCGAAACAAAAGACTTTGACATCACAGATGTAATCCATTCGCTTTGCGACAAACTCATTCATCGCCACCCACACATTTATGCTACAACAAAAGCCAATACAGCCGGCGATGTTGAACGCAATTGGGAACAAATAAAACTAAAAGAAAAAAACGGAAACAAAAGTGTACTTTCCGGAGTTCCTTCAACGCTTCCCGCTCTCATCAAATCATATCGAATTCAAGACAAAGCACGAAATGTAGGATTTGATTGGGAAAAACGCGAACAAGTTTGGGAAAAAGTCAAAGAAGAAATCAACGAAGTCCAAACCGAAATAGAATCCCAAAATCAAGATTTATTAGAAAACGAATTTGGCGATTTATTATTCAGCATCATCAATGTTGCCCGACACTATAATGTTGATCCGGAAACGGCTTTGGAACGAACAAATCAAAAATTCATCAAACGCTTTAACTATCTTGAAAACAAAACCATCAAACAAGGAAAAAATCTAAAAGAAATGACCCTTGCCGAAATGGACAAAATTTGGAACGAAGCAAAAAAAATATAAAAAAAGAAAAATATGACTAAAGAAGAATTATTTGAAAACATCAAACGCAAAAAAAGTTTTCTTTGCGTAGGTTTGGATACCGATCTTCAAAAAATCCCAGAACATTTGTTCGACTCAGAAAACGCAATGTTTGAATTCAACAAAGCGATTATTGACGCAACAGCAGATCTCTGTGTGGCTTACAAACCCAACCTTGCTTTTTACGAAAGTGTCGGATTGGAAGGCTGGAAAATTTTAGAACAAACCGTTGATTATATCCGAACAAACTATCCCGACCAATTTCTCATTGCAGATGCAAAACGTGGCGACATTGGTAACACATCAAAAATGTATGCTCGCACATTTTTTGGCAATTTAGACTTCGACACCGTCACCGTCGCTCCATACATGGGAGAAGACAGCGTAACACCATTTTTATCCTACGAAGGAAAATGGGTCACTTTGCTTGCTCTCACTTCAAACAAAGGTGCGTATGATTTTCAATTTATCGAAAACAAAGAAAATGGAAAAAAATTATACGAACAAGTCCTTGAACAATCCAAACAATGGGGAAATCCCGACAATATGATGTACGTTGTCGGTGCAACTAAAGCCGAAATGCTAAAAAACATTCGCCAAATCATTCCAGATAACTTCCTTCTCGTTCCGGGAATTGGAGCACAAGGCGGAAGTCTTGAAGAAGTTTGCAAATACGGAATGAACCCACATTGCGGACTTCTCGTCAACTCTTCTCGAGCAATCATTTATGCTGACAATTCAGAAAATTTTGCGACAATTGCTCGCCAAGAAGCAAAAAAAGTACAATTAGAAATGGAAAAATTCCTTCAAGAATTTCATATCATTTAAGTATTTTACTGATACAAAATCTAAAAAAAATCAAATATTTTTGCAAAAAAAAATAAAACACTATGACAAATAAAATTCGTGCCGCTATCGTAGGATACGGAAACATTGGGAAATCAGTATTAGAAGCAATCTCTGCAGCCGAAGACTTTGAATTGGCAGGAGTTGTTCGTCGTTCAGTAGAAAACTTACCTTTAGAATTACAAAACGTAACCGTTGTTGATTCAATCAAAAAACTAAACAACGTTGATGTGGCAATTCTTTGTACGCCAACACGATTGGTTCCCGAATACGCCAAAGAAGTACTTTCGCTTGGAATCAACACGGTAGATAGTTATGACATTCATACAGGAATCGTTGGGCTTCGTGATGAATTGGATCCTATTTGCAAAAACAACAATAAAGTTTCTATTATATCAGCAGGTTGGGATCCGGGTTCAGATTCTGTAATTCGTGCTTTGCTTGAAGCTATGGCACCAAAAGGCTTAACTTATACCAATTTTGGTCCGGGAATGAGCATGGGACACACCGTTGCCGTAAAAGCAATAGAAGGAGTAAAAGCCGCATTATCAATGACAATTCCAACAGGAACGGGAATTCATCGTCGTATGGTTTATATCGAACTCAAAGATGGCTACAAATTTGAAGAAGTTGCAAAAGCAATCAAATCAGACGATTATTTCGTCCACGACGAAACACACGTGATTCAAGTAGAAAGTGTAGATGCACTAAAAGATATGGGACACGGAGTTAATTTAACTCGCAAAGGTGTTTCGGGAACAACTCAAAATCAACTATTTTCGTTTGATATGAAAATCAACAATCCGGCTCTGACAGCACAAATTCTTGTGGCATCGGCTCGAGCAACAATGAAACAAAAACCTGGTTGTTATACTCTCATCGAAATTCCGGTCATTGACTTATTGGCAGGAGATAGAAAATCATTAATCAAACGTTTGGTATAAAAGAAAAAAGGGTCTGCAAATACAGACCCTTTTTTTATTTTTCTGCTACAAAAAAAATCAAAAAGAAAACATAAAAGGCAACAAATCTTTAACTGAAGAAAATACAATCGTTTGCGAAGGAGAATATAAAATAACTTCTATATCAGAACCATAACGTTGCTCCACTTCTATCAACACTTGCCGACATGCTCCACAAGGAGAAACGATTTGATCAACCACCTCTCCCCCTTGAACCGCCATCAAAAAAATCGATTTCACCGAAAGATGCGGAAAATTAGCTTGAGCTGAAAAAACAGCAACCCGTTCGGCACACAAACCAGAAGGATAAGACATGTTTTCTTGATTAGACCCTCCCACAATCGTCCCATCAGACAACAAAACCGCAGCTCCAACAGAAAAATGAGAATACGGAGAATATGACGTTTGAGTCATCTCATAAGCCTTTTTCAACAAAGGCTCAAACGACTTTGGCAAAACGGAATAAACTTTGTAATCAATTTTCAAAGATTTCAATTGCATAGCACTTTGATTTTTTGGAAAATACAACAAATTGGATTACTTTTGCATTTGCAAAAATAATAAATGCTTTGAATAAAAAAAACGTTTCTTCAATGAAAAATCATATACTTTTCAACCTCCTATTATTTGTCTCATTATCCTTATCCGCACAAATAAAAGTAAATCAAACCACACAAAATTATATCGACCAATACAAAAATATCGCCATTAAAGAAATGGAAAAATTTGGAATTCCGGCAAGTATCACTATGGCTCAAGGAATTTTAGAATCCGGATCTGGGAAAAGCGAACTATCCATCTCATCAAACAATCATTTTGGCATAAAATGCCATAAAAGTTGGTCAGGCGAAAAAGTATATCATGACGATGATGCAAAACAAGAATGTTTTAGAAAATACAACACCGTAGAAGAATCATACGAAGATCACAGTTTATTTCTAAAAAATGGACAACGCTATGCCTTCTTGTTTAAATTATCCCAAACCGACTACAAAGGTTGGGCTCACGGACTAAAAAAAGCCGGATATGCCACAAATCCGCAATACGCTTATCGCCTCATCGACCTCATTGAAGCATACGATCTACACAAATTAGACAAAATGAAAAGTTCGGATCTCAACCCAACAACCGAACAAACTCAAGAAATAAAAGACAAAAAAGCAAAA
>JAGCLW010000021.1 GCA_017646805.1 Paludibacteraceae bacterium
AAATGTCTTCGAAGGTTTGAAAGAAGGAATCTTATGTGCTGGAATGACAATGGTTGTGTTTTTTGAAATATTGCGTGCTGTTTTTTCTGCACGTTCTTTCACAACAAAACTTCCAAAACCACGAAGGTATACATTTTTCCCTTGAGAAAGAGAGTCTTTGATGTTTTCCATGAAAGATTCTACTGTTTTCAGAACTGTTAATTTGTCAATTCCTGTTTCTTTAGCAATTTCGTTTACGATATCAGCTTTAGTCATTGTTATAGTATTTACAAATTTTAGTCAACATTACGAAACTCCGAATCTTGTTGATGTTTTTTTCTTGATTCGTTACCATTTTCGTTTCGGACTGCAAATATACGTTCTTTTTTTTTGTTTTCAAAATAAAAAAACTAAAAAACTTTTGTTCTTGATTTAAAGACTTTTTTTTGCTTTTTAACAAAAAAAAGAGATGCTATAAAAGTACCTCTTTTCTTTGTTTTTGTATTTTTATGTGAAAATCAATAAAATCGGAATTGACTTCTACCGTATTTAGAATAACAGTCGTCTGTTCCTGTGATTCGGTATCCGACAGAGAATGTAAGTGTTGCATACGTGTCGTTCATTTTGCTCCAAGGTGTTTGGAATCCATCTAAGAAGTCGGCATTTTTACCTAACAAGTATCTCCAACCAAATTCTCCTCCAAGATACCAATTTTGTGTGATTGGGAAGCGAACTCCAATACCGAAAGGAATCGCAAAAGCCCCAGAGTCAAATTTATATTTCCCAATTTCCTTGTCAAGGTAAGCACCTTTTATATCGGTGTCTTGCTTACTGACATGTTGTAAGTGATGACGGTTTTTATAAATATTTCCGGCGGCATCAAAAATTCCAAATTCTGTATTCCACCAAATGTGACCAAATCCTACGTATGCATATAAATCAACGGGAGTTCGTTTTGCCATTGCACGATAGAAATAAAAGATTCCTTGTAATGAAATTTCGTAAGTGTTGGAAGAGTATTCCATTCTCCGAATTTCATTTCGGCTATTTTCATCATGTCCTGCAAATGCGTTATACATGAACATACCACGTAATCCAACATAGTCGTTGAAATCATGTTGATAATTTATGGATACGGTTGGACGTGTATATTCTACGTCCCAATCTGTAAACCATAAGTTTTCAAATTTTGCACCTCCAACATCCGCAAACATATAGTTGGCACCGACACCTATAGTGATAAAGTCCTTTGCGTCTGAATGAAATTTATGCAATCCAGTGTTTCTTCTTTTGGAAAAAACGCTCAAACTCATGCATAAACACAAAAATATCACGAATAATTTTCTCATTTCAATACACGTATTTTGGCACAAAGGTAATATATTTTTTGTATATACGTGACATAAATGTGTTTATTTTTTTTAACATTTTTTTATTTTTATTGAAATTATTCGTTTTTCCAATTGACGATTTGCTATAGAATATCGTGGCTTTTGTGAATGAAAAAAGAAAATGGAGTGATTTTTTTTGTTTTTTTATAAAAAGAAAAAATATTGTAAAGAATAAAAAAAAATGTATCTTTGCACTTTGTTTTGCATGGCTCGTTATTGTAATAGAATTTTAATTTGTGAAAAAACATCTTGTTTATATAATTATTTTTATAGGAATTTTGACTTCGTCGTGCAGTGGATATGATAAGTTGTTGAAAAGTAATGATACGGAGTTGAAGTATAAGGAGGCAATGAATTATTATGAGAAAGGGAAATACATGAAAGCGTATTCTCTTCTTGAAAATGTTGCCACACATTATAAAGGAACTTCAAAGAGCGAACACGTTCTGTTTATGATTGCGGAGTCGTATCGTAAAAATGAAGATTATATTACGGCATACAATTATTATCAAACGTATATAAAAACGTTTCCGAATGGACCAAGTGTAGATGATTGTTATTTTTATTGTGGAATTTGTTATTATGAATTATCTCCGGATCCACGTTTGGATCAGACGGACACAAAAAAAGCAATAGAAGAGTTTGAATTGTACTTGGATTTATTTCCGAACGGAAAACATGTATTGGAGGTAAATGAAAAAATAGCGGAACTCACGGATAAGTTGGTAAAGAAAGAATATCTTAGTTCCAAATTGTATTATAATCTTGGCAATTATTTAGGAAATAATTATTTGTCGGCAATTGTGACAGCCGAGTCTGTTTTGATGAAGTATCCGAATACGACTTATAAAGAAGATTTGATGATTTTAATACTTCGGTCAAAATATGAACAAGCAAAGCATTCTGTAGAAGAAAAACGCAAGCAGCGATTTATTGAAACGATAGATGAATATTATCATTTTCGTTCGGAATTTCCGAATAGTAAATATACGAAGGAAGTTGAAAAAATATTCAATCATGCTACTCAAGTGGTGAAATAACATTTTTTTTGATAATATATATCACTATAAATACGATTATGGATTTTAAAAAGACTAATGCACCTACAAACACTATCACTCGTGATATGAACTCTATGTCAGAACCTGTAGGTAACGTGTATGAATTGGTTTCTATTCTTGGAAAACGTTCGAATCAAATCAGTGTTGAGATGAAACACGAATTGGAAAAGAAACTTCAAGAGTTTGCATCTTATAACGATAATCTTGAAGAAGTTTTTGAAAATCGTGAACAAATCGAAATTTCTCGTTTTTATGAAAAATTACCCAAACCTGTGTTGATTGCAACTCAAGAATATTTGGAAAAGAAGGTTTTTTATCGCAATCCTTCTAAAATGAAAAAGTGATTTTTTTGAATAATAATTGATAACTTTTTTGAGATTATAATAAATTACACAAATCGATTATTCTTTGATTGAAGATTGATTTGTGTAATTTTGTATATAATGATTTTGTTATGAATTTGGTTGGCAAACATATCCTTTTAGGTGTGACCGGAAGCATTGCGGCATACAAAACGGCTTCATTGATTCGTTTGTTGGTAAAAGCCGGGGCAGAAGTGAAAGTTGTGATGACTTCTTTGGCAAAACAATTTATTACACCGCTTACACTTGCAACGCTTTCTAAAAATCCGATTCTTGTTGATTTTTTTGATCCTACCAACGGAGCTTGGAATAGTCATGTTTCTCTTGGAATGTGGGCAGATGCTTATTTGATTGCTCCTGCTTCTGCAAATACGATTGGGAAAATGGCTAATGGAGTGGCAGATAATCTTTTGTTGACATCTTATTTGTCTGCTAAATGTCCTGTTTTTGTCGCTCCGGCAATGGATTTGGATATGTATGCTCATCCATCTACGCAACGTAATTTGGACGTTTTACGTTCGTATGGAAATCATATAATAGAAGCAACTTCCGGAGAATTGGCAAGTGGTCTTGATGGAAAAGGACGAATGGAAGAGCCGGAAAAGATTGTTGAATATTTGGATCGATTTTTCTCTGTATCACAAGATTTGAAAGGGAAGAATGTGTTGATAACTTCAGGACCAACTTACGAAAAAATAGATCCGGTGCGTTTTATAGGAAATTATTCTTCTGGAAAAATGGGATTTGCATTGGCTGAAGAATGTGCTAAACGTGGAGCAACCGTAACGCTTGTGACCGGACCGGTTGCATTGTCTTTGAACAATCAGACTATAAAGCGAGTTGATGTAGAGTCGGCTCAAGAAATGTATGAAGAGGTTGATGCGGTTTTTGCATCAATGGATATTACGATTCTTTGTGCTGCGGTGGCAGATTATCGCCCGATGAAAAAAATTGATGAAAAGATGAAAAAAGAATCTTCATCAGATGTTTTGAATATACAATTGACAAAAACGATAGATATTGCTTCGACTCTTGGATCAAAGAAAACGGAGGATCAGTTGCTTGTCGGGTTTGCGTTGGAAACAAACAATGAATTTGATAATGCAAAAGATAAATTAAATCGTAAAAATCTGGATTTCATTGTTTTAAATTCGTTGAATGACAAAGGAGCGGGATTCCGTCATGATACAAACAAAGTGACGATTTTGAATAAAAAAGGCGAAGAAAAATCGTTTGGATTAAAATCAAAAATTGAGGTTGCAAAAGATATTATTGATGTAATTATGGAATCATGATGAAAAAGATTTTCAGCATATTAAGTTGTTGCTTGTTTGTTTGTCTGTCCTTGTCGGCACAAGAGTTGCAATGTAACGTGGTTGTGAATTACGACCAGATTCCGGGTTCGAACAATCAAGTTTTTAAAACAATGCAACGTGCAATTTCGGATTTTTTGAATCAAAACAAATGGACAGATTTTCGTTACGAAAATAATGAGAAAATAATTTGCAATATATTGATAACGGTGAGCGAAATGGCAGATGAAAAAAATTTTAAAGCATCGTTTCAAGTGCAAGCTCGCCGTCCGATTTATAATTCCAGTTATCAATCTCCGATTTTTAATTTTCAAGACGAAAATTTTAATTTTGAATACATAGAACATACGCCACTTGAATTTGTCGAAAATCAATTTGGCAACAATTTGTCAGCAATGTTGGCTTATTATGCATATTTGATAATTGGTTATGATTGTGATAGTTATGCAAAAATGGGTGGAACGGCTTTGTTTGAAAAAGCCGAAACAATCGTCAATCTTGCACAAGGGCAAAGTTTTAGTGGTTGGAAAGCTTTTGAAGATCCTCGCAATCGTTACGCTTTGATAAATAATATTCTTGATGATAATTTGCGAAAAGTGCGTGAGGCGTTTTATTTTTATCATCGTTTGGGGTTAGACGAGATGTTTGCCGGAGCAGAAAAAGGCGTTCCGCAAGTGACACAAGCTCTGACTTTGCTTAAAGAAGCCAATTCTGTGCGTCCATCGTGTGTGTTTATTACAAGTTTTTTAGATGCCAAACGTGACGAAATAATCAATATTTATTCCAATGCTTCGAAAGAAGAAAAAAAGACGGTGTATGGATTTTTGATGGATATTGATCCGGTGATGGCAGAACGTTACGAACAAATCTTAAAATAGTTTTTTTGAAGAAATACGTATGTTGAAACGATTGTACATAAAAGATTTTGTTTTGATTGAAGAAATGGATTTCTCGCTGTCCGAAGGATTTAATGTCATAACGGGTGAAACCGGTGCGGGAAAATCAATTATTATGGGGGCTTTGGCTCTTGTAATGGGCGTTCGTGCCGAAACAAAATCTGTGCGTGATGGAGCAAAAAAATGCGTTGTCGAAGCTACTTTTGGCGTAGAAAAATATGGGTTGCAATCGTTTTTTGAAGAAAACGCAATGGATTACGAAACGGAATGTGTCATTCGACGTGAAATTATGTCCGACGGAACACGATCGCGAGCGTTTGTGAACGATTCGCCCGTTACGCTTGATGTGTTGAAAATGTTGACCGAACGATTGATTGATATTCATTCGCAACACGCAAATTTACAAATCAGAGATCCTTTTTTTCAGCTTTCTGTATTAGATGTCGTTGGCGAAACAACAGACGATTTATCGGCATATCAAATTGCTTTTGAGAAATGGAAATCGGCAACGGAACGATTGAAACGATTGAAAAATCAACGTGAAAAAGCAGCAAAAGAACGTGATTTTTATGAATATCAGTTGGCTCAATTGCAAGCGGCAGAATTAAAAGAAGGAGAACAAGAAGATTTGGAATCGGAACAACAAATTTTGTTGCATACCGAAGATATAAAAGTCGCTTTGAATCAGTCGGTTCAACTTTTGAACAATGATCATTCCGGTATTGTAATGTCGCTCAAAAATGCTGCGTCCGGATTGCAAAAAATCAAAACGTATGACAACGATATAGAATTGTTTTTTGAGCGATTGAATAGTGCATATATAGAACTGAAAGATCTTGCTCAAGAATTAGAACGCAAAGATAATTTGATAGAATACAATCCTACACGTTTGCAATGGATCGACGAGAGACTGAATGTGTTGTATTCGCTTGAAAAGAAATTCTCGGTTGATTCGCTTACGCAATTGATTGAAAAAGAACATGAAATAGAGCAACTTTTAAAAACGCTGGATTCTAACGACGAAGAATTGATTCGTTTGGAAAAGGAAGTGGAAACATTGTTTGATGATATGAAACAATTGTCGGAAAAACTCACTTTGCGTCGCCAACAATCAACAACAATCGTTGAACGCTATTTGGTTGAACAACTTAATTTGTTGGGAATGAACGCCGTACGTTTTGATTTGCGTCTTTCGGAATCTGAAGAATATACATCTTTGGGACATGATGTGGTTGAATACTATTTTTCGGCAAACGAAAAATCGCAAATGCAACCGGTAGGACTAATTGCTTCGGGCGGTGAAATTGCACGTATCATGCTCTGTTTGAAAGCTTTATTGGCTCAAACAAAAGCATTGCCAACAATTGTTTTTGATGAAGTAGATACCGGAATTTCCGGAGAAGTTGCCGACAAGACAGGCGATATTATGCGTAAAATGGCAAACGAAATGCAAGTGATTTGCATTACTCATTTGCCTCAAATTGCAGTAAAAGGAACAGCTCATCATCAAGTGTTTAAGTTGGATTCTACGACTCAAATCAAAACGCTTTCGTCGGACGAGAGAGTGATGGAAATTGCTCAAATGCTCAGCGGTGCGTCTCTTTCGGATGCCGCAATTGCCAATGCAAAACAATTATTGGGATTGTCTGCTCAATAAAAATACAGCGATAATCGGATTTTTAGTTATCTTTGTACGGTTTTTTAGAAAAAAAATAAACACAATATAATGAAAGAAAAAATTGCAAACTTAATGGCGGAAATAAATGCTTTGGCTATCAATTCCGCAGACGAAGCAGAAAATCTTCGTATTAAGTATCTTAGTAAAAAAGGAATTATAACGGCATTGTTCAATGATTTTCGTGAAGTGCCAAACGAACAAAAACGTGAAATCGGTCAGTTGCTCAACCAACTTCGTACGGTGGCAACCGACAAAATTATGTCTGCAAAAGAAAATTTTGCCACGGTAAACAGCGTAGATAATTCGCTTGATTACACTCGTTCGAGCGATCCTATTGCGTTAGGAACTCGTCATCCGTTGTCGATTGTAAAAAATGAAATTATTGATATTTTTTCACGTATCGGCTTTACCGTTGCCGAAGGTCCTGAAGTAGAAGATGATTGGCACGTGTTTGGAGCACTTAATTTTCCACCCGAACACCCTGCTCGTGACATGCAAGACACGTTTTTTGTTACTCGCAATCCCGATGTTTTGCTACGTACGCATACTTCTTCGGTACAATCACGTGTGATGACTTCTCAAGAACCTCCGATTCGTGTGCTTTGTCCGGGTCGTGTTTATCGAAACGAAGCCATTTCGGCTCGTGCTCACTGCTTTTTTCACCAAGTGGAAGGATTATACGTTGACAAAAACGTGTCTTTTGCCGACTTAAAACAAGCGTTGCTTTATTTTGCTAAAGAAATGTTTGGTGAAGACACCAAAATTCGTCTTCGTCCGTCATATTTCCCATTTACCGAACCTTCTGCCGAAATGGATATTTCTTGTAATCTTTGTGGCGGAAAAGGTTGCTCGTTTTGCAAGCACACCGGTTGGGTAGAAATTCTTGGTTGTGGAATGGTGGATCCAAACGTGCTTGAAGCATGTGGAATCGACAGCAAAGTCTATACTGGATATGCTTTCGGTATGGGTGTAGAACGTATCACAAATCTTAAATATCAAGTAAAAGACCTTCGAATGTTTTCGGAAAACGACGTGCGTTTCTTGCAACAATTTGAATCGGCTTACTAAATTATAAATCCTGAAATACGACAATCGGAGTTGTGTTTCGTAAAACTATAATGATATGATTTTTTTGAAAACTCTTGCTACTGCCGTTGCTTTTTGTGGTGCAATTGTGGCATCGGCACAAGTTGAAATGACTCTTGTCAATGGTGGAACATTTCGTATGGGAAATTCTTTCGAAGATTTGTTTGAAGACGAATTGCCTGTGCATAGTGTTAATTTGAAATCTTTTTACATTGGCACATACGAAGTATCGCAAGGAGAATGGGAAGCCGTTATGGGCGAAAATCCAAGTGCAAACAAAGAACTTGGAAAAAATGCTCCGGTAGAACAAATCTCTTGGTTTGATGCAATCGAATTTTGTAACAAATTGTCGGAAAAAGATGGTTTGACTCCTTGTTATAAAATAGGACGAAACAACGCAGTGACTTGGAATGTTGCCGCCAATGGTTATCGTTTGCCAACCGAAGCAGAATGGGAATTTGCAGCTCGTGGTGGAAACGAATCGAGAGATTATTTGTATTCCGGAGGAAATGCCGTTGATGATGTGGCTTGGCACAAAGGAAATAGTACCGGAAAATCAAAAGTGACAGGAACAAAACGTCCTAACGAACTTGGACTTTTTGACATGAGCGGAAACGTTTGGGAATGGTGTTGGGATTGGTATTCTAATTCGTATAACGAACGTGCCGAAAACAATCCGCAAGGTCCGAAAGTAGGAATGGAACGTTGTCGTCGTGGGGGCGGTTGGAACTTTAGTTTCAAATCGTGTCGTATTTCTAATCGTTTGGGAACTCCTCCCGATATGAGATTCCCTTACGTGGGACTTCGTGTTGTTCGTAATGCACAATAAGATATAGAAATTTTTTGAAGAGATGTCTTTTTTGAGACATCTCTTTTTTTTGTTTGTATAAATATTTTATCTTTGCAACGAAACAAAAAAATCAATCATGATATAAACGAGAATTTTTAACATATTTTTTACAGCATTAGCTATTATTTCACACTCAAAGAAAAAGTCCTGGTAAAACATTTTCTCTTGATTGAAAAGAAGTAAATGCACTTATTCGGAGTCCCGAATACTTTACAACTGTATAATTCACGCTATTTGGTGTGAACTTTTTACGGTTGTACAAGTTTTCTACCAGGACTTCTTGTGAGTGTGAAAAGGTTCACACCTTTTTTATTTCTTACGAGATTGATAGTAATGCAAAAAAAACTATCAATCTATGGCAGGAAATAAAAATTTGAATGCTGCAATGAAAGCAAAAAACGATGAGTTCTACACACAACTCACCGACATCGAAAAAGAACTCCGACATTACACACAACATTTTCGGGATAAAGTAGTTTTTTGCAATTGCGACGATCCTTACGAAAGTAATTTTTTTAAGTATTTTGCAATGAATTTTAATCGTTTAGGTTTGAAAAAACTCATTGCCACGTGCTACAACGGATCGCCCGTGCAAGGCAACGAATTGCTTTTGCAATTTGATATAGACGACCCAAGCGAGCCGAAAAAAATTGCTCACAAAATAGAAATTACCGAAGTTTCTGATATGAATGGCGATGGAGCGATTGATTTGGCAGATGTTCGCTATTTGTTGCAAAACGACAAAAACGTCATTTCTATTCTCAAAGGAAATGGCGATTTTCGTTCGCCAGAATGCGTGGAACTCTTAAAGCAAGCCGACATTGTGGTTACCAATCCGCCTTTTTCAAAATTTCGTGAATATGTAGCACAATTAGTTAAATACGAAAAGAAATTTTTGATAATTGGGAATATGAATGCTATAAAGTATAAAGAAATTTTTCCATTTATTATTGAGAATAAATTGTGGTTAGGTTATTCTTTCCCTAAAATGTTTAAAATTCCAGATAGAGCAGAGGGTAAAAATGTGAAAATTGTAGATGGAATAAGACTTCAGCAATTTGGAAATATCGCTTGGTATACCAATCTTGATATTCAAAAACGGCATGAAGATTTAATACTTTACAAACAATATACTCCCGAAGAATTTCCAAAATATGATAATTATGACGCAATAAACGTGAATAAAGTTGCCGAAATACCTTTTGATTATGAGGGAGTTATGGGTGTTCCGATTACTTTTTTAGATAAATACAATCCAGAGCAATTTGAGATATTAGGGATAACAGAGAATAATATAATATTGCAACCATATTGGGTTCCTAATTGTAAAAAATATGATAGACCATATATTAATGGAGAAAGAAAATATTCTCGCATTTTAATCCGCAAAAAGAGATAAATAAATTATAAAACTTAAAAAATACATTATTATGGAAGAAATAGATGAAATTTATGTTTTTGAAGGATATACATATTGTGGTAATATTCCCGAAAATTTGCAAATCGCTCTTGAAATGAAAGAA
>JAGCLW010000022.1 GCA_017646805.1 Paludibacteraceae bacterium
TCAAAACGCAGATTATGTCCTTGCTTTCGTAACGCCTTCTTCCAGAGGAACTTTAGATACTATAAAAAAAGGAAAACAAAAAGGTATCGTGGTGAAGGTCGTGAATGTATGACTTTGAACTCAGACACTAGCACAGACTGTTGACAGTTGTCCGTAGTCTGTTGATTTCAAAAGAAAAGGTCAAACAACAATCAATAATATTAACCTCGCGGAATCTGAAAAGGTTTCGCGAGGTTTTTTGTTTAAAATATGTAGAAATAGCATTTCATTTTCTCTTTTTATTTTTCTAACTTTGCAAAATTGAAAACTCATAATATTAAAATCATGAAGGACAATATACACTGCTATCAGGATCTTTTCGAAGCTTTACAACATTGTAAAAGTGGGTCGGAAGAAGAATTTCAGATATATAAAAAAATGGTTGAGCTTATAGAAAGTGAAGCGGAAATTAGTGAGCTAGAAGATGATTTGTCGACCGATGTGATAGACGATGATAAGGTTATTTATGCCATTCCTTGTATCTTAGATGATTATGCGGCACCATTTGATAATCTTGCAAGCTTGTATATGAGTAGGGGAGAATATGAGAAGGCAATAGAATTGTTCCAAAAAGCATTGCCTTTATATAGAACTTTAGAAATCAACAATAAAGATTATACTTACCAACGATACTATGCAATGCAAAAACTTGTTGAGTGTCTGTGTAATATTGGAAATAATGAATTGGCGTTATACTATAAATTTGAGTTGAAGTATCTAAAACGTTATGTTATAGATCTTCCAAAACTTCATAGAATCAAACAATTGCTTTTGGATTTAAAGGAAAGAAATATTACGCTGGATGGTACCAACCGGCCATTTATTGGTTATGGAAATCCAAACGCAGATATATTAATAGTGGGGAAAGAATGTACGCATAATATGGGAGATGAAGATTATAAGAAATTTTATGAACCTAATTTTAATCATTGGTATGAAACTGTATTCTGCGGACATGAATGTAGTTATAGATCAGGTGTAGAGCCATATACTTTTGAGGCTGGTAATTTTCATCCAATTAATCCCTATTATAAGTTAATAAACAAAAAGCAATCTAAAAACAAAGAGATAGGAAGACCTGGACCTACGCATTATTATTATCAGAAGTTGGTTGAAAAAATAAGGAACTATAATGGTCATCAATATATAAAATCAGAGTTTATAGATTTTTTCAATGATTGTTTTATCACGGAAATGTGTGAAATATGTCGCCCAAATGACAAAAATCTTACAAAAGAACAGCATGAGGAAATTGAAAGTAATATTAGGGAAAGACTAGATTGGATGCGTAAAACAAATTTTTTCAACCAGTTTAAAGTCGTGATACTTGCTTGTGGTCCTCATTATGCTAAAGCTATCAAAAATGACGAAGTGTTAAGAACCGACTTGTTTGGTGATGCGTATATTGTATATTGTAATCAGCTTTCACGTTGGGATAAAAGTTTAGAAATTAAAATACCTGATATTCAAAGGAATTTGTATTAAATTTCAATATTTTGGAATGTTAGAGAATTTTTGTTTATTTTCGTGCGTTGATAATGAATTTTACGAATCTGCGAAAGTTTTAAAAGATTAAAATTTTGCATAGAATACCAAAGATGGACAATTTTATTTTTGAAAAAATCAATCATTATAAAAAATAATTACGTATGAAAAGATTTTATTTTTTAGTAGTATTTGCTTTTTGTTATGTATTTTCCATTGTTGCGTCAGAAACGTCAGTTGATGGGATTTATTATAATTTTGATAAAACAAATTTTACGGCAAAAGTAACGTATAAAGGGGCTGAAGATGATTGGATGTATGACTACACCGGAGAGGAACAATATGTAGGAATTCTCAATGTTCCCGAAACGGTTGTGTATGAGGGCGACACTTATACCGTTATTGGATTTGATGATGATGCGTTGATTGGTAGTAAATTGTTGGAAAAATTAGTAATTCCTGCCACGGTTACGGAATTTGGTACAGGAGTGTTTACCCTTTGTAATTCGTTGTATAAAATTGATATTGATGAAGGAAATTCGACTTTTTTCATGTATGATAACGTGATGTATAAACGAAATCCGTTGAGTTTGTTTTTTGTGCCACGAGCAGTAAGTGGAAGTATCGAGATTTATCCCGGAATTACAACAATACCGAGTTCGGCTTTTCAGTCTTGTAATATTACAGAAGTAATTATACCAGAGAGTGTTACGACGATTAAAGACGGTGCGTTTAATAATTGTGTTTGGTTGGACAATGTAATTATGGGAAGTCGAGTATCTTCTATTGAAAGAGATGCTTTTAGTTCTTGTTCTTCTTTGCAAGAAATAGAATTTCCTGCTTCTTTGCAAACTATTGGGAATTCCGCATTTTCCAGTTGTGAATGTTTGTCTAAAATAACATTAAACAATGGTTTAGAAACGATTGGAAGTTATGCTTTTAGTTCTTGTTCGTCGCTTTCATCTATAACTTTGCCAAGTAGTTTGGATTTGATTGACAATAAGGCTTTTTATTTTTGTGAATCGCTCAAAAAAGTAATCAACAACAGTAATCTTGATATTCAAATTGGTGCAGAAACGCACGGTTATGTTGCGTATTATGCAACGGAAGTTATTACGGGAACGGAATCCGGAGTGTCTTTTACGGAAAATTTTTCAACTCCGATTTTTTCTATGAAAAATGGAGAAATTCATTTTGAACATGTAAAAAAATCTCACGTTTCGATTTTTACGATTGATGGGAAATTGATTTTTTCTCGCAAAGTTGATGAAGATTCATTTTCTTTGCCACTTTCGGTAGGGCAATATATTGTGCGTATTGATTCGAAAGGATATAACGTGATGATTACGAAATGATGAGAACAAAAAAAAGGAGATTGAAAAAATCTCCTTTTTTTTATTAAAATTCTTCTTCCATCATCATATCTCCGCCTCTGTCTTCTGAACGATCAGAAGGATTGGCGGATTTTTTCTTTTTGCCATTTCCAAAACTATAAGTTAACGTTAGGCGGAAGTTTGGTCCAAAAGGACAAAATTCGGAAATTTGATGAAAGTCCGTATTTTTTGTTTCTTGTCTCGTTTTCCTTGTATTCAACACGTTGCGAGCCGTGAGCGAAAGGTTTAGTTTGCGATCCAAGAAAGAGTGTTTTAGTCCGATGTCAAGTGTGAAAAATCCGTCGGTTTTTCCTTGCGGAATCAATCGTGGCGAATTGTAACCTCCGGTGATTTGTCCGTTAAAATATTTTGTAAACAAAAAGTTTCCCATCAATTTTGCCGACCAAGAGAAGGCGTTTTCGCTTTCGATGTGAAGTGTTTGTGGAGAATTTGGTAATTTAAAATCGGTTTCTTCCAATCGTTCGTAGTATAGATTGATTGTTGTTGTGAGATTAAACCATTTTGTAAATGAATCTTTTAATACAAATTCTCCTCCGGCAGTTTGTTGTTGAGCAACGTTCATGTATGTTGTATTCATGATGTTGTTGTTGTCAAGAAACTGAACTCTTTGCACGATGTTGTCGGTATAGCGATAATATAAAGATGTTGACAATGTGTGATTTTCCCATGATTTGATGTGGTTAAGTTCCAACGCATTGACAAATTCAGGATTAAGGTCGGGATTTCCGAAAGAGATGTTGGTTGAGTCCGATAGATCGCGATACGGATTAAGTCGACTTCCTCTTGGTCGATTGATGCGACGTGTGTAGTTGATTTGAATTTCGTTGTTTTGAGGAAGAGAATACGAGAAAAACGCAGTCGGGAAAGGTTGGAAATAAGATTTTGTTTTTGCTTTTACTCCGTTCCCTTCTACATTTACAATGGTGTATTCGCCACGAACGCCTATTTGCATGCTGAAGTTTCCCCATCTTGCACCATAAGAGGCATAGAGTGCATATAATTGTTCGGAATAATCAAAATAATCAGAAAGCGAAGGATCGGTGATGTAGGTTCCTTCGGTATTGTTTTTCACTTCTCCTTCGGTATTGCGAGTTTGATAACGGACATTTACTCCGGCATCAATTTGATGTTCTTTGATTTTTTTGACAAAATCGGATTTGAATTCGTAAGTTGAATTATTTGAGATTTTTGTTTGATTTTGATCCAATCCGATGTTGTCTTGAACGTAATTGGTCAAACCTTCGTCTGTATAGCGAGAGTAAGTAAAATTGCTTTTCAAAGAAGAACCGAATTTGTCGATTTCCCAAGTGTGATCAATTGTTGCATTTCCCGAAATCGGACTTCTTTTTCCATGAGTTAATTTAGTGTATTCGTTTTGTAAAATTTGGTTTTCGTCAAGATTTTTGTTTGTTAATTTGCGATTTTCATCTTGCCAGCGACTCATGATGTAACCGGCAACTCCGACGGTGTGTTTTTCGTTGATGTTATAGTTTAATCCGACACGAGCAGTGAGTCCCATGCGATTGTTTAAACGCCAAGATTTTTGTTCCATGGAGCGACTGAGATTTCCCATTTCGTAGTAATTGCGATTTACCATTCCTTCGCCTCCACGATAATCGTTGTTGAATCCAACATTGGCATATCCGTCTAATTTTCCTACATTAAAGTTGATGTTGGCTCCGACTTTGGCTCCGACTTTATCTGAGCGAATGGCATGATCGGCTCCGGCATTTACTGATCCATAATAACCGGCTTTTCTGTCTTTTTTTAGAACGATGTTGATAATTCCTGCCGATCCTTCCGGAGAGTATTTTGCTGAAGGATTGGTGATTACTTCAATACTTTCAATGCTTTCGGCCGGCATTTGTTCAAGAATTTGGGCTCTATTTTCATCGCTTAATCCGGAAGCTTTTCCATTGATCCAAATTTCTACGTTTGTGCTATTGCGAAGAGAAACTTCTCCGTCGGTGTCAATTTCAATTGATGGAATACCTTGTAGGACTTCGCTTGCGTCTCCTCCTGCGGCGGCAATACTTTGGTCTACGGAGAAAACTTTTTTGTCAATATCAAAACGAGCTTGTGATCCTTGTGCTACAACTTCTACTTCTTTTAGCATTTGAGAATCTTCTTGGAGAAACATTTCGCCCAAATCTACGTTTTTGATTTTTCCGGTGAGGTTGATTTTTCGTTCAATCGTTTTGTAACCCATGAATGTAATCAAGATGGAATATTGTCCGGTGGAAAGTGATGAGAATGAAAATTTTCCGTTTTCATCTGTCATTTCTCCTTTTATAGGATTTCCGTTTTTGTTGAGAGAAACGTTTACAAAGGACATGATTTCTTGGGTGGATTCTTCTTTTACGACTCCTTTTATTGTAATTTGAGAAAAGATCGAAAAGGTTGAGCAAATAACGAATAATGTGATGAAGAATAATTTTTTCATGTTAAAAAGTAAAAAATACGGTATAAAAGAACAAAAATTTTGCCACATTGTAAATTTGCTGTAAATATTAGGATTTTTTAACAAAAAAAGAGGCATTAAATGTATAATGCCTCTTTTAAAGAATTGTTTAATATTTTGTGATTCGAATTTCTGTACGGCGATTTTTTGCTCGTCCTTCGTCTGTTTCGTTTGATGCGATTGGCAGATCCGGACCATAACCTTTGTAAGAGATTCTATCTTCCGGAACGCCGTGTTTGATCATGTAATCATAAACGGCTTTAGCACGACGTTCGCTGAGTTTGATGTTGTATTCTCTTGATCCTATGCTGTCTGTATGTCCGGCCAATTCAATGTTGGCTTTAGGATTTTCGGCAAGGAAACGAATGATTCGTTTTAATTCTCCAAAAGATTCTTTTTTGAGTGTGTTGCTGTCAAAGTCAAAAAATATGTTGTTGAGTGGAGCAACGGCACCAATTGAGATTGCGGTCATGTTGACGGCTTTAGCTTCTTTTTTGCTGTCGGATTGACGTTCTAATTGTCCAGAAAAAGGCATGAATCCTTTTTTGGTCACGCTGTATCCATAATCTTCGGAAATAGGTAGAAATGCTTGGAATTCTCCTGTCATTTCGTCAGAAACAGATTGGAATACGACTTTTTCGTTTTCTAATTTGTATACTTCAATTTTTGCTTGAAGTGGTCGATTTTCTTTTGCATTCCAAACTTTTCCTTCAAAGAATTCCATGCGTTCAGGACGAAGTTCTTCCGGTAGGTCGATTTCGTAAATATCTTTTCCTCGACCATTTTTTAAAATTCCGTTTGAAGACAAGTATGCTTTATCCCCTTGTGCGTTTACGCAAAATCCCATTTCATCTCGGTGAGTATTGATTGGATAACCGATGTTTTTGGGAGCATTCCATTCTTTGTTTTTGTCGTCGCGATGAGAGTAATAAATGTCGTAACCGCCTAATCCTGGATGTCCTTTTGATGAAAAATAAAGAGTTTTATCATCGGCGTGAATGAAAGGCGAAAATTCGTCTTCTTTAGTGTTGATTGTTGGACCGAGATTGGTTGGTTCGGTGAAAATCAAACTTCCGTCTTCTCTAATTTTCACTTTGCTTACCCAAATGTCTTGACCACCTAATCCTCCGGGACGATTTGAAGAGAAAAAGATTTCGTCTCCGGCAGGAGAAAAGGACGGACTTGTTTCCCAAAATTGAGTATTCAATGGGCGTCCGGCATTTTTTGGTGGACTCCAAGTGTTGCCTCGACGAATGGAGTAGTAAATGTCGCAACCTCCAACGCTTGATGCTTGGTCGCATTTTACGAGAAACATGTATCGTCCGTCAACTGAAAAACTTTGTGCTCCTTCATTTTGTGGTGTGTTGGTTGGAGAACCGATGGATTCGCTTTTGCTCCATTCTCCTTCACCTGTTTTTTCGTTGATATAGAAGTGACTTTCATAAATATCTTCTTGTGCGGAAGTTGCACTTTGTCCTTCTCTTCGACCGACTTGTACGGTGATTGAAATTTTTGTTCCGTCGGCGGTGATACTTGGCCAATAGTCGTCATAGTCGGTATTGACTTTGGTAAGATTTTTTGGGTGAAACGGCACAGGATGTTTTTTCAATTCTGTTGCTTCGTCACATTTTTTTACCCATTCCGAATAACGATCTCCGGCATTGACAAATGAATTGCGAGCTTCTTTGTATTTTCCTGTATTATAGTATTCTTTTCCAAGAAGATAGCAGGTTTTTTTGTAGTTTTTCAATCGGGGTTTTGCTGCTTTTTGAAGATAGTAAATCGTGTTGGTTTCATCGCCCATTTGTTTGTATGTTTGGGAAATTAACCAATATGCTTCTTCAAAATCCGGATCTTCTTTTGTCGCTTCTTTTAGTTGCCGAATTTTTTCTTGTTCTTCAGTTACAAATCGGGCTTTTGAATAGATGTTTCGAGCTCGTTTTTGAGCTGAAGTAAGTTTTTCCTTTTGAGCCGTGGTTATTGTTGGCATCAAAAATAGTAGTGATAAAAGTAATATTACGTATTTTCTCATGATTGAAAAGTTATTTGTTTTTTTCAGGAAGAGCGGAAGAAACTGATTCTTTCACTTCGTTGGCAATTTGTTTTATGTCAGCATTGTCTTGCATGGCAGTGTTGATTGCCGGATGATAGGTTACAATAATTGTTCCAGGATTGATGTTGAATCCGTTCCATGTTTTGCGTTCGAAAGATCCGCTGATGGTGACGGGAATGATTGGCAATTTGAGATCAACGGCAATGGCAAAAGCTCCACGTTTGAAGGCTCCGATTTTTCCGTTTTTTGTTCGTGTTCCTTCCGGAAAAATAACTATACTATGTCCGTTTGTTAATGTTTTTTTTGCTTGTTCCATACTTTTGTGGGCTGCAATTGGATTGGTACGATCTACAAAGATATGTCCTAATCGTTCGCAAGCTAATCCGACAAAAGGTATTTTTCGTATTTCTTTTTTCATCATCCAAGCAAAAGGTGTTGGAATCCAACCATAGATTGCCCAAATGTCGAACATGGATTGATGATTGGCGGCAAAAACATAAGATTGATCTTCTTTGATGTTTTCGATTCCTCGTAGATCAAGTTTGATAAATGCACACCACATACATACTCGAGACCAAATTTTGGCAGGAAGCATGAGTTGTTTTGGTGAAAAGCAGCCGATGGCAATCATTAAAATTTCGGTGAGAGCACACATGACGGTGTGAAACCACATGGTTGGGAACCATATAAAAATGATGTAGAATCGATATGGTAAAAGTAATAGTTGTTTCATGATCGAATAAAAATAGGATTAACGAATTAAGTTTAGAACTTCATCGGCAATACGTGAGGCTGAATCGTGTTGAGCCAAAAGGCTGATATTGTCGTGTAATGATGAAAGTTTTTCTTCGTCGTTGATGAGTGTTAGTGCCGTTGGAATCATTTCTTTTTCGGCGTTAGCATCAGTTATCATGATTGCCGCATTTTTGGTAGAAAGAGCAAGTGCGTTTTGCGTTTGATGGTCTTCCGCAACATTTGGCGAAGGAACAAGAATCGCAGGTTTGCCTAATAGACATAATTCGGAGATAGAACTTGCTCCGGCTCTTGAAATCACCAAATCTGCAATGGCATAAGCGTAATCCATTCGTGATACAAAATCGGTGACAATCAATCGTTCTGATGTAAATTCTTTTGCTTTTTCTTTTGCATTTTCAATGTAGAATTTTCCTGTTTGCCAAAGAATTTGGACGTTGTTGTTTTCGTGTAGTTCTTTCAGATGAGCGATTACGCTGTTGTTGATTGTTCTTGCTCCGAGACTTCCTCCGATGATGACGATTGTCTTTTTTGAAGGATCAAATTTAAAGAATTGATAAGCGGTGTTTTTGTCAATTTTTGATAGTAAATTTTGACGAACCGGATTTCCCGTAAGGATAATTTTGTCGGCAGGAAAAAAGCGTTCCATTTTGTCGTATGCGACACAAATTTTAGCGGCTTTTTTTGCCAATAATTTATTGGTTACGCCGGCATAAGAATTTTGTTCTTGAAGAAGTGTTGGTATTCCCAACCAATTGGCAGCACGTAAGGCGGCTCCGCTTGCATAACCTCCAACTCCAACGGCAACGTCAGGTTGAAATGTTTTGACTATTTTTCGTGCTTTTAATAAGCTTTTGAAAAGTTGATACAATACTTTGATATTTGCTAAAAGATTTGAACGATTGAATCCACTGATAGGAAGACCGATGATGTTATATCCGGCTGCAGGGACGCGTTCCATTTCCATTCTTCCTTCTGCTCCGATAAATAATATTTCCGCTTGTGGGCATTTTTCTTTGATTGCGTTTGCAATAGAAACGGCTGGGAAGATATGACCTCCCGTTCCTCCTCCGCTGACGATTATTTTTGGTTGTTTTTTCATAAGAATGTATAGTTTATTTTTTTAATTCTTTCCATAAGATAGAACGTTCTTTCTTTAGTTCTTTCAGATGATTTATTTTTTCTTCGTAACGAGTTGTTCGTTTTGTTGGGGGAATGGTATTGACTAAATATTGTAAAATGGCAATATATGTGAAACAAATGAGAATTGATGTTCTTCCTCGACTAATGAATGGCAATGGTTGACCGGTTACAGGACCTACGTTCATGGCTACTTCAATACTGATCATTGCTTGCGAAAGAAGCATGAGCGAAAGGGTTATTCCTAATAATATATGAAACGGTTTTTCCATTCCGATTTTAGAAAGTTGCACCATTCGGATATAAAATATAAAATAACAAATCATCAATAGCACGGCAATGATGAATCCCATTTCTTCTACAATAATGGCATAGATGAAATCGGCGTAAATTTGTGGCAAATAATTGCGTTCTATGCTTTTCCCCGTTCCAATTCCGGTGATACCACCTCGTGCAATTGCGATTTTGGAATGAATTGTTTGTGCTGTTTTTTCATTGTATTCAAATTCATCGGAAGCAACATGATCTTTTATTCGGTTTTGCCATGTGTGTACGCGATGCAAGATTGGTGTTTTTTCTTTGTGCCAATTTTGCGTTGTTTCTTTTGGCATAAGAGTTAAAAGCAAAATGAAAGCAACGCCAATAATAAAAAGAAATATTGATAGATTTTTTAGTAAATTATGAGCAATTCCCGAGAAAAACAACATGCAAAAGAATATGATTCCCATCAATAATGCCGTAGATAAGTTTTCGGGCAAAACGAAAGCAACGGTTCCGAAACAGAGCGTTGCGGTGATTAAAAATCGAATTTTTTCTAATCTTGCAGAGTTTTCGTCGGTGATGTTAAAGATTTGACAAATTTTAGCGATTATGAACGATTCTGAAGGTTTGGCTGTAAGCAAATAAGATCCGCAAATTATCAATCCTAATTTGGATAATTCCGAAGGTTGAAATTGAAATCCAAAAACTTTTACCCATCGTGCGGCTTCATTTTCTTTTACCAATTCAAAATATCCCGGAATCTGAGGTGCAATGCTTGGAAATTGAAGAAAAAAGATGAAAAATATTGAGAAAATCATCAAAAATGCACCAAAAAACAATAGTCGTTTGTCGTTTAAAATTCGGGAGCCGAAAATGGCGATGCCCCAACCAAATAATAAAGCAAAAGAATGTTGCACAATTTCTTGATAGAAGAAACTTTTTCCGTTGACGAATAAACTTGTCGCACTGAAAACGGAAAGAATAGATATGATTGTAATGAATATCATTACAATCCATATCACGGTGTCTCCTTTTGAGATTTTGGTTAACATTTTTTATCTTTTTTCTAAAGAATGAACAATTTGTTTGAATTGAGTTCCTCGATCTTCGTAACTTTTGAATAAGTCAAAACTTGCACAACATGGCGAAAGCAGAATTGTGTCTCCTTCGGTTGCCGCTTCGGTTGCCACTTCAATAGCATTTTGAATTGATGATGTGTCAATTATATCAATTCCCATTTCATCAAAATGTTTGTGTAGCGGAGAATTGTCAAATCCCATAAAGACTAAAGTTTTTACTTTTTCTTTGACTAAATCGTCAATTTCTGAATAATCATTTCCTTTGTCTTTTCCGCCAAGAATGAGAACAACCGGAGTTTTCATGCTTTGCAGAGCATACCAACAAGAGTTGACGTTTGTCGCTTTTGAATCGTTGATGTATTTTATTCCGTTGATTGTGGCGACATTTTCCAAACGATGTTCTACTCCTTGAAAGTCGGAAAGGGATTTTTCTATTTGTTTGTTTTCAATTCCAACTATTTTGGCTACCAAAGTTGCCGCCATTGCATTGTACAAATTGTGTTGTCCTTCCAACGCTAAATTTTCGATTGGCATAGAAAATTCGGAGTTGTCGATTTTTACACAAAATTTATTTTTTTCGACAAAAGCATTTTGATTATTGGTTCGATTTTCTGAAAAAGGAAGACAATTTATGTGTTGTGCAATGTTTTTTTTTAGTTCGGTCTGAATGACCGGATCATTATCCCAATAGATAAAATAGTCTGTTTTGGTTTGATTTTGTAAAATGCGAAATTTGGCATCGATATATTTTTGAAAAGAATGTTCGTATCGATCCATGTGATCCGGCGTGATATTTAGCAAAATAGCAATATCCGCTTTGAATTTATACATGTTATCTAATTGAAAACTACTTAGTTCGATTACGTAGTAGTCAAACGATTCTTTTGCAACTTGATATGCCAAACTATTTCCTACATTGCCTGCCAACCCTACGTTTAGACCGGCAGATTTTAGAATATGATAAGTGAGCATTGTTGTGGTTGTTTTTCCGTTGCTTCCGGTGATGCAGATCATTTTTGCATTGGAAAATCTTCCGGCAAATTCAATTTCGGATACGATAGGAGTTCCTCTTTTTTTGAATTTTTGAATTAACGGTGCTTCGTCGGGGATTCCCGGACTTTTTATTACTTCATCGGCAGAGAGCAATTTTTCTTCTGAATGTTGTTTTTCTTCAAAAGGAATATCGTGTTCGTTGAGTAATTGTAGATAGTTGGGTTTTATGGCAGAAAGATCAGAAAGGAATACTTTGTATCCTTTTTGTTTTGCAAGAATAGCAGCTCCAACTCCACTTTCTCCTCCTCCTAAAACGACAATGTATTTTTGTTTCATGATAAAGATTAACGCATTTTTAGAGTAATGATGGTAAGTACGGCTAAGATTAATCCGATAATCCAGAATCGAATGACAATTTTTGATTCAGGAATTGCTTGAAATGGTTTTTGAAATTCAGATTTGATTGAGCCATCTCCCGGTTTTTGAAAATGATGATGAAGAGGAGACATTTTGAATAATCGGCTTCCTTCTCCATTTTTCTTTTTGGTATATTTGAAGTACGAAACTTGCATCATTACAGATAAATTTTCTACTAAAAAGATTCCGCACAAGATAGGAATTAATAATTCTTTGTGAATTGCAATTGCAAAAACAGCGATGATTCCGCCGATGGTCAAACTTCCTGTGTCGCCCATGAATACTTGTGCCGGATAGGAATTGTACCATAAAAATCCGATTGTTGCTCCAATAAATGCCGCAGCAAAAATTACTAATTCTCCTGCTCCCGGCAAATACATGATATTTAAGTAGCCGGCATAGTGAATGCTTCCGGAAAGATAGGCCAAAATTCCAAGTGCAACGACTTGAATGGCAGACGTTCCGGTTGCCAATCCGTCAAGTCCATCGGTGAGATTTGCTCCATTGCTTACGGCCGTGACAATGAAAATGGTGACAAGAACGAACAGAATCCAACCTGCTGTTTGTTTGTGTTCGCCAAGAAAATCAAAAGCATCGGCATAATCCAAGTTGTTGTTTTTCAAGAAAGGGATTGTTGTTTGTGTCGATTTGATATTTTGTGGTGTATAGACAATGACTTCTTCGACAATTTCTGTTTGTTGAATATTTTTTTGAGAAATGGAAACATTTTCTCGCATTACAGCATCAGGACTTAAATAAAGTGTTAATCCAACAATTAATCCTAACCCGATTTGTCCGATTATTTTTGCTCGGCCGGGCATTCCTTCTTTATTTTTTTTGAATACTTTTATATAATCGTCAATAAATCCGATGATTCCCAACCATACGGTTGTTACAATCATGAGAATGATATATACGTTATCTAATTTGCAAAGCAAAAGAACCGGAATGAGTATGGCGAGAATAATGATTACACCTCCCATTGTTGGCGTTCCTTTTTTGCTCATTTGTCCTTCAAGTCCAAGATCACGAATGATTTCTCCTACTTGTTTTAGTTGTAAATATTGAATGATTTTTTTTCCGTAAAAAATGGCGATGAATAGTGCGAGAACAAAGGCTATTCCGGCTCTAAACGAAATGTACTGAAACATTCCTGCTCCGGGAATGTCTAATTGGTTGAAATAATCGAATAAGTAGTACAACATTATTTTGATTTTTTTTATGATAAAAAATAAATGTTTAGAAACAATTTTTTATTTCTTCGTGATCATCAAAATGAAATTTTTCTTTTCCGATGATTTGATAATCTTCATGTCCTTTCCCAGCGACCAAAATCACGTCTCCTTTTTGAGCTAAAGCACATGCTGTTTTGATTGCTTGGCGACGATCTTCGATGACTAACACATTTTTTTGTTCTTCTTCTGATAATCCTGTCAGCATGTCGTTCAAAATATTTTGGGGATCTTCTGTTCTTGGATTGTCTGACGTGAAAATGACTTTTGAACTTCCTTTGAATGCTACTTTTGCCATCATTGGGCGTTTCCCTTTGTCGCGATCTCCTCCGCATCCGACAACGGTGATCAAATTTCTTTTTTGACGAAGTTCGTTGATGGTAGATAAGACATTTTCTAATGCATCTGGCGTGTGTGCGTAATCGACAATGGCGGTGTATCCTTTGGGTGCATGCAAAGCTTCAAATCGTCCGGAAACAGAGTGCAGTGTTGAAATCAGGCGAAGTACTTCGAGCGGTTCTTTTCCTAAAGAAACTGCCGTGCCGTAGATCCCTAATAAATTGTATGCATTGAATTTCCCGATGAAAGGAACAAAAACTTCAGTTTTGTTGATGGTGAGCAACATGCCGTCGAAAGAAGCTTCGAGGATTTTTGCATTGAAATCTGCCAACGTTCGGAGCGAATAAGTTTTTTTTATCGCTTTGGTGTGTTGCAACATCGTTTTGCCGTTTTTGTCATCGCAGTTTGTAAGTGCAAAAGCTGTCGGTTTAAGGCGATCGAAGAATGTTTTTTTTGCGTTTAGATAATTATCAAAAGTGAGGTGATAATCCATGTGATCACGAGTGATGTTTGTAAAAATTCCTCCATCAAAATCTAATCCCGTAATGCGATGTTGGGCTACGGAGTGAGAACTTACTTCCATGAATGCGTATTCACAACCGGAAGAGACCATTTTTGCCAACAATCGATTGAGTTCGATAGGATCCGGAGTTGTGTGTGTAGCCGGAACGGCTTCTTCGTTGATGTAATTACATACGGTGGAAAGCAGTCCTACTTTGTGTCCGAATTTGCGAAAAAGTTCGTACAACAATGTTGCGGTTGTTGTTTTTCCGTTTGTTCCCGTAACACCGACCAAAGTCAGTTTTGAAGAAGGATTGTCGTAAAATGTCGAGGCAATGTAAGCGAGTGCTTCAGACGAATTTTTTACTTGGACAAAAGTGTTGTCGATTCCTTCCGGAATGGTTTCGCATACAATGGCTTTTGCTCCTTTTTCGGTAGCCATTTTTATGTAATCGTGACCATCGGAAACGGTTCCTTTGATGGCGACGAAAAGGCAATTTTCTTCTATTTTTCGAGAGTCAAATGTGATGGAAGAAATTGAAGTGTTTTCGTTCCCAAAGATTTTAATATCTTTTAATTGACTCAATAAGTCTTTTAGTATCATGATTTTTTTATTTGAGATATAATAAAATGACGGAATTTTTTTCGATTGGTTCTCCGGCGTTCGGTTCGTGTTTATAAACTTTTCCTTGACCGAAAGTTCTTGTTTTTTTTCCTAATTTTTCACAATAATAAATCGCATCTTTTAATCCTAACTTTGTTAAGTCAGGCATTTTGTTTTTTTCAGAATCAATAGGTGAGAAAATATATTTTTCTTGTTCGTTTTGAGAAATATTTGCCCACATTTGAATTGATTTGTTTGGTACGTAATTGATGTTTAATTCGTCAAACAGAGTGACGCATTCTTTGTAGTAACCTTTTGTAAATTGAGGCATTTGTGTGCGTAAACTATCTTGTTTGAATAATTCTATTGGTAAATAATCCATGCTTGCCATTACGCGTTCGGCAATATCTTTGAAAACTCGTCCTGCCATTCCTCCTCCGGAGGCACCTCCGACTTGCGGATTCCGAATGTAAACAATGCAAGTATATTGTGGATTTTCATAAGGGAAAAAGCCACAAAAGGACACTTGGTGTTTGAATCGTTCGTTTTCGTTTCCGTAATTGTATCTTGCTGTTCCTGTTTTTCCGGCAAATCGTACGTGTTTAGATTGTGCGATTTTTGCGGTTCCGTGTTCGTCTTCAACAACTTGCAACATCATGTTTTTGATGACATTAAGTGTTTTTTTGGAACAGATTTTTTCTTTCATTATTTTGGGCGAAATTTGTTGGATTTCATTCCCGGTTTTTATTTGACTGACCAAATAAGGTTGCATCATTTTTCCGTTGTTTGCTATTGCATTGTAGAATGTCAAAGTGTAGAGCAATGGCATATTGACGGAGTAACCCATTGAGATTGAGGCAATGTCGGTTGATGTCCAATTGTGTCGTTCGTTTGGTCCTTTGACGAAGGCGTGAGACATTCCCGTGAAACCTATGTCGATGGGTTGTGCTACACCCATTGATTTTATTTTTTCAATGAAATGAATTGCTTTCTTTTTGTTGTCGTATTGATTGTAAATCAATTTTCCGATTCCAACGTTTGATGATCGCACGATGACTTGTTCTACAGAGATGACTCCGTTGGCACGGTCTCCGGTATTGTGGTCCGAAATCGTGATTTTTGAGTTTACGTCCCAAATTCCATTGCCACAATCTATGGTGTCTAACGGAGAAATTGTCCCGTCTTCCAAAGCTGCCATCAGTGCAATTATTTTGAATGTGGAGCCGGGCTCCATGTCGGAACGAAAGGCGATGTTTTCTACTTCATGATAAGTCGAGTCTTTTCGTTTCAGATTGACACAAGATTTTATTTGTCCGGTTTTTACTTCCATTAGCAATACGCAACCGGATTCGGCTTGTAGTTGAACGAGTTGTTTTCGTAATGCTTTTTCGCAAATGTCTTGCATATTGACATTGAGCGTCGTGATTATGTCTTTCCCGTTGATGGCCGGAGTGTCGGCAACGAGGATATTGACACCGGATTTTTTTAGAATACGACCGCTTCCGGGAGTTCCTTTTAGTTCGTTGTTGAAAGCGTGTTCGATTCCGTTGATGGCTTTTCCTTCGGAAGAGACGTTTCCGATGGTGATTGCAGCCAATGAAGAGTAGGGTTTAATGCGTCGTTTTATTGTTTCGGGGATAAATCCTCCTTTGTTTTTCTTTTCTCTGAAAATGGGGAATTTTTTTATTTTTTTGAATTCTACAGGAGATATTTTTTTGTCGGAAATAGAAAAATATCCTGCTCGCGAAATGTATCCTTTGATTAAGTGTTTTTTGTATTCTTTTTGAGATTTGTCTTTCAGTTCGGTAGCAAGCAGATAGCTTAGCGAATCTACGTTTTCCCAAAAAAGTTTTCCGTTGTTTTTTCGTAAAGGTTCTACGTTGAAGTCCATCAACAGACGATATTCTTGCATTGTGGCAGATAGCAATTCTCCGTTGTCTGCATAGATGTTTCCTCTTATGGGAGATATTTTGCGTAATACGTTTTCTTTTCTAATGTTGTCGCTTAATTTTAGCCATTTGTCTCTGTTTTTATAGATTTTGAAAAAACTCAAAATGACGGCAATGGCGAGCAAAATCAGAATGAGCAAAGGCCAACTGGCTCTTTGCTGGATAGTGTTGATTTGTTTTTGCTCGTCCATAGTTGATTATTTTATTAGATATGATGGTGTTCGAGGGATTGTCAGTTTTGGGTTTTGTTCTTTTACTTCGTCTTCTATCATCGATCCACGTTTCATTTTTTTTAGATCTGATGAGATGTATAAATATTCGTAGTTTAGGTTTTGAATTTCTTTGGTTAATTCTCGATTTTCACGTAAGTATAGTTCGCAACTATATCGGTGAATGATTGAAAAAATGAATAAAAGAATGATAAGAATGATGAGTATGATGTTGTTTTGAAAAATTGTCCAACGCAGAAAATTTCCGTCTTTTATGTCTAAACAATATTCTAAAAATATTTTTAAATTGATGATTATCAATTTGAAGAATGATTGTTTTTTTTTCTTTTGAATGATTTTTTTTCGGCATAGAGCGATTTTTTTTGCCGAAAGTCGTTTGTCTGTGTTGCTCATGTCATTTCTCCTATTTTTTCTGCAACTCTTAATTTTGCACTTCGAGATCGTGGATTTTGTTCCACTTCTTCTGGCGATGCAACGATTGCTTTGTTGAACACAGGCTTCAGTGGCGAAAGGACATTTCCGTAAAAATCTTTGTTGACTTTCCCTTCAATATTTCCGGATTTAAAAAA
>JAGCLW010000023.1 GCA_017646805.1 Paludibacteraceae bacterium
AATTGCCGGTTTTTATGAAAAATAGTTATGCAAAAGAAATTGAATGTGGTGCAATAGGAAGTTTTTTGCGTATTGTAGATGTGGATTATCAATGTTTGGGGACTGATATGTTTATCAATTTGATAGAATATCCCGAACAAGTTCGAGATGGAGGAGATGGAGCGTTGTTGTTTGTTCGATCTTTTGATGCTTATGAAGAATACGGAAAAAAGGTGGAACCTCGCTGTTATTCTATGCGAATTGTTTTGTCTTTAGACGAAAAAGGACATGAATTTTGGGAATGTATTGATTTTGAAACTCATTATAATTTGTATTGTAATGATACCATTTTATGGAATGGAAAATCGAAATAATTTTTAATTATGCAAATCGAATTACATGAGATCACTATCCGTGACTTGACTAACGGATATATGGATAATGCCGAAAATGGCGTAATGGCGTATGGTGGAAAATTAGATGTGCGTCCGCCTTATCAGCGTGAATTTGTTTATAAAGACAAGCAGCGTGATGCGGTAATTACGACCGTCAATCAAAATTTTCCGCTCAACGTAATGTATTGGGCTGATAAAGGCAACGGCACTTACGAAGTGATTGATGGTCAGCAACGTACACTTTCTATTTGCCAATATGTGAATGGCGATTTTAGTTATGATATGTCATATTTTCATAGTTTGCCGTCTGATAAGCGAGAGAAATTTTTGAACTACAAACTCATGGTCTATATCTGCACAGGTACAGACAGCGAAAAGTTAGGTTGGTTTGAGACAATCAATATCGCAGGCGAGAAACTGACTAAACAAGAACTCCGCAATGCCGTTTATTGTGGCAGTTGGGTCAATAATGCCAAAGCTCATTTTAGCAAAAATGGTTGTCCGGCATATCGCCTTGCAAGCGATTATCTCAATGGCAGTTGTATCCGCCAAGATTATTTGGAAACAGCCATTTCGTGGATTAGCAAAGGGCAAATTGAGACATATATGAGTCAGCATCAGAACGATTCCAATGCCAACGAGTTGTGGTTGTATTTTTCTGCTGTCATCAATTGGGTAAAAGCCGTTTTTCCGAAATATAGAAAGGAAATGAAAGGACAAGATTGGGGTGCGTTGTACGACCAATTCCACAATCAGTCATGGGACACTGCTGCCTTGGAGGAAAAGATTGCAAGACTAATGAAAGATAGCGATGTGAGCAACAAACGCGGTATTTATCCGTACGTTTTAGATGGCAAAGAGCATCATTTGAATATCCGTGCTTTTGACGAAAATACAAAGCGAGAGATTTACGAAAGGCAACAAGGAATTTGTCCGCTTTGTGGCAATCATTTTGATATTGAATTTATGGAAGCCGACCACATTACGCCGTGGTCGAGAGGCGGTCGCACCGTGGCAGAAAACTGCCAAATGCTTTGCCAAGAATGTAACCGCAGAAAATCGGCAAGGTAGAAAAACAAAAAATCCTTGACCATTTGGTCAAGGATTTTTTTTGTGGGTGATGACGGATTCGAACCGCCGACCCTCTGCTTGTAAGGCAGATGCTCTGAACCAGCTGAGCTAATCACCCCTCATTTGCGAGTGCAAAGATATATCTTTTTCTTGAATAAACAAATTTTTGTGTTGATTTATTTTAATATTTTTTTATTAAAGTTCGTCAACTCGTTTTTTTCGTTTCAATTCAAAATCTCGTCCGAGGTATTTTTCTTTGACAACCGGATTTTCTGCCAATTCTTCAGCGGTACCTTGAAAAAGGATTTTTCCTTCAAATAGCATGTAGGCTCTGTCGGTGATAGAAAGAGTTTCGTCAACGTTGTGGTCGGTGATCAGAATGCCGATATTTTTGTCTTTCAATGTCCAAATAATGTCTTGAATGTCTTGTACGGCGATTGGATCGACTCCGGCAAAAGGTTCGTCCAACATGATAAAATTGGGTTCGATGGCCAAACAGCGAGCGATTTCGGTTCGTCGGCGTTCGCCTCCGGATAGTTGATCTCCGTTGCTTTTTCTTACTTTTTGCAAACGAAATTCCTCGATCAAAGTTTCCAATTTTTCACGTTGATATTCTTTTGAAAAATGAGTCATTTCAAGCACTGATTTGATGTTGTCTTCAACGGACATTTTTCGAAAAACAGAGGCTTCTTGAGCTAAGTATCCGATACCTTTTTGAGCTCGTTTGTAAACGGGTAGATCGGTAATATCTTCGTCGTTGAGAAAAATTTTTCCGGCATTAGGAATGACCAATCCGACGGTCATGTAAAAAGTTGTTGTTTTTCCTGCTCCATTCGGACCGAGTAGCCCAACAATTTCGCCTTGATGAACGTTGATTGACACATTGTTTGCGACAGTACGTGTTCCGTATCGTTTGACTAAGTTTTCAGTTCTTAATACCATTGAATCCATATAGTTCTGATTTTTTTTTGTTTTTTTTGAAAAAATCAATCGTCATTTGAGATGATTTCGCCACTACCGATACAAATGTGTGCGTCGGTATCGTAGACAACGGCAAATTGTCCGGCGGCAATGCCTTGTTGTTTTTCTTTTGCACGAATGCGATAAATATCGTTGATTTTTTTGATTGTTCCGTCGGTAAAGTCGGGAGTGTGACGAATTTTGAATTTGCAATCAAGAGTTTCTCCGTTTTCAATTCCGGCCAAGCAGTAAGGGTCGGTCACGTAGTTGAATCCTCTCATATTGATAACGTTTCCGTATTGTGTTTCGGGATCGTAACCTTGTGATACATAGATGATATTTTCGTCAATATCTTTTTTGACAACAAACCAAGGACCACCGCTTAGTCCGATTCCTTTTCGTTGTCCGATGGTGTGAAACCAATAACCTTTGTGTTCGCCAAGAATTTTTCCGGTTTCCAAACAGATGATTTTTCCTTTTTTCTCGCCTAAATATCGACGAATGAAATCGTTGTAGTGAATTTTGCCAAGAAAACAAATGCCTTGACTATCTTTTCTCGTTGCAGAAGGAAGGTGAGCGTCGAGAGCAATTTGTCTTACTTCGCTTTTGAGTAAATGACCGGTTGGGAAAATTGTTTTTTGAATTTGAGCCGAAGTCATTTGAGCTAAAAAGTCGGTTTGGTCTTTTACCGGATCGGGAGATGTGGAAAGGTATATTTTTCCGTTGATTTCGGTAGTTGTAGCGTAATGTCCGGTCGCTATTTTATCGAAATCTTTTCCCCATTTATCGTTGAAATAACCAAATTTAATCATTTTGTTGCACATCATGTCGGGGTTGGGAGTTAGTCCTCGACGAACTTGTTCGATTGTGTAGGCGACGACATTGTCCCAATATTCTTGATGAAGGTTGACCATTTCAACTTTAAGTCCGTAGTGGCGACCCAACCAATTGACGATTGTCATGTCGTCTTCTGCCGGACAATCGATGTAGCCGTGTTCGTCTTCCATACCGATTTTGATATAGAAAAGTGTTGGATTGAATCCTTGTTCTTTTAGAAGATGAATGGCAACAGAACTGTCTACTCCTCCAGATGCTAAAGCGGCTATATTCATGAGATTTGGATTTGTGTTTTTTAGTAAAAATGTGTGTTAACAGATTGTTCTACAACAGTTTCTATTTCGTCGGGTAGAGTGGGATAGAAGTCTATTTGAGCTGCTTCTTCTATTTCGTCAATGCTTACGTTGTAGTTTTTGTATGATTCAATTTGTGTGTTAGGAATCAAAAAAGCATAAGCCGAATAGTTGTGAGCGTTTTTGCGAAAGAGTATGATTTTGTAGAATCGTTTCGGTACGCTTACTTTGTTTGTTCTTCCGATGAAATGTGTGATTTCGTCAGTGAGAATCGGACCTGTTACAACCCAAATGGTGTCGTGTTGTATTGCCCAATTTCTGACTTGTTTTTCCAATTGTTGCCATTGACCTCGATTGAGTTGTGGCGTTTGTGGAGAAATATTGCTACAGTAGAATGTTTCTACCATTTCGACTTCTCCATGATCCATATCTTCGGCCGGCAATAGATGACCACGATCGTATCCTGATTTGGTGTAGTCTTCGTGAGTTGCACTTCCTGTCGGGACTTTTGGATCCGGCATGAATTTTCCTTTGTGTCGATCTGTGGCTTCGTATTTTACTTGTTCGCCGGTCAGCATGTAAGCAACCCAATTGGCTTGTTCGTGTTGTTCGTTGTAGCTTAATGAATAGGCTTTGTGCCGAATGATATTTGTTTCGTTGTTGTGAAGAGGTTCGGCTAATGTTAAGACATCAACGACATAATCAGTCAACGAGTCTTTGTTGTTTTGTTGTATAGAATCGTTTTGTTGAGGCGAAAAATTGTTTTTGTTATTGTTTGCATTGCATTGTCGTATGGCAATGAAAAGTACGACGCATAGCAATAGTAGAATGACAATAATCCACCAATTTCGCTCCAGCCAAGTTGTGTTGTTTGTCGTGTTGCTTGTCGTGTTGTTTGTCATCGAATAAATAGTAATTCACGATATTTTGGCAATGTCCACATTTCGTTGTCAACAATTAGTTCGAGGTGATCGATTGCTTCTCGAATTTGAGAGAAATAAGGCAATACGTTATCATGATAAGCATTGGCTTTTTCTTCTTCATTTTCAATGATGTTTGCTTTTTTTCGAGCGGCTGTCATTGCTTCAACTTTCACTTTGATTGTGTTGATGTGGGCGGCAATTTGTTCGATAAGGTCGATGTTTTCTTTGGACAACATTGCGGCTTTATCGGGTAAGGCTTGTGATAATTTGTAAACATTATCGATGAGTGTGCCTTGATATTTTGTGGCTACCGGAATGATATGATTCATTGCCAAATCGCCTAAAACACGACTTTCGATTTGTATTTTCTTTGTGTACATTTCCCATTTTACTTCGTTGCGAGCCAAAAGTTCTCGTTCGTTTAAAACGCCCATGCGAGTAAACATTTCAATACTTTCTTTTTTAAGGTAGTTGTTGAAAATTTTTGGTACGCTTGTTTCGCAATCAAGACCTCGTTTTGCCGCTTCTTTTTTCCATTCTTCGCTGTATCCGTTTCCGTCAAAATGGATAGGACGACAGATTTTAATATATGATTTTAAGACTTCAAAAATGGCTTTGTCTTTTGCTTTTCCTTTTGCAATTTTTGCATCAACTTCTTTTTTGAATTGAGTTAATTGATCTGCCATTGCGGTGTTGAGAGCAATAAGGCAAGGCGAACAATTGGCAGAAGATCCGGTTGCACGAAATTCAAAACGATTTCCTGTAAAGGCAAATGGCGATGTTCGGTTGCGATCGGTATTGTCAATCATTACTTCAGGGAGGTGTCCGATTCCCAATTTGAGGGCGTTTTTATCTCCCATTACGATTTCTTCTCCGTTGTTGTTTTCTATTTTGTCTAAAATAGCTGAAATTTGAGAACCTAAAAATGCAGAAATAATTGCAGGAGGTGCTTCATGAGCTCCTAATCGGTGTGCATTGGTTGCTGACGAAATGCTGGCTTTTAACAATCCGTTATGTTTGTAAACAGCCATCAAAGCGTTGATAATGAATGTGATAAATTGTAAGTTTTCTTTTGTGTTTTTTCCCGGTGTGAAGAGTCCGACTCCGGTGTCTGTTCCGATTGACCAATTGCAATGTTTTCCCGAACCATTGATTCCTTGAAAAGGTTTTTCGTGTAAAAGAACTCGGAATCCATGACGACGAGCTACTTTTTTCATGATGGACATGAGTAGTAAGTTTTGGTCAACGGCAAGATTTGCTTCGCTGTAGATAGGTGCGATTTCAAATTGATTTGGAGCAACTTCGTTGTGACAAGTCTTTAATGGAATGCCAAATTTGTATCCTTCGTATTCGAGATCTTCCATGTAAGCGGCTACACGACTTGGTATAGCTCCAAAATAGTGATCTTCTAATTGTTGATTTTTTGCACTTTCGTGTCCCATGAGTGTTCTTCCTGTAAGAAGCAAATCCGGGCGAGTTGCAAACAAACCTTCGTCAATGAGAAAATATTCTTGTTCCCATCCCAAATAGGTGAAAACGTGTTTTACTTTGTTGTCAAAATAATTGCACACATCGGTGGCGGCTTTGTTGAGTGCGGCTATAGATTTGAGCAAAGGAGCTTTGTAGTCCAAAGATTCTCCCGAATAAGAGATGAAAATGGTTGGAATGCAAAGCGTATTTCCTAATACGAATGCCGGAGATGATGGATCCCAAGCGGTGTATCCACGAGCTTCGAAAGTAGAACGAATTCCTCCGTTAGGAAAAGAAGAAGCGTCGGATTCTGCTTGAATCAACAATTTTCCGGTAAATTCTTCGATGATATTTCCGCCGGGAGCGCCTTCGTATTCGATGAAAGAATCGTGTTTTTCGGCTGTTCCGCCAGTGAGAGGTTGAAACCAATGCGTATAGTGAGTTGCTCCGAGTTCCATTGCCCACATTTTCATTCCTGCTGCGATTTCGTCAGCAACGTTGCGTGACAACTGAACACCTTTTTCAATGGCATTTTTTAATGATTTGAGTGTATCTTTAGAAAGATATTTACTCATAGCAGATTCGTTAAAAACGTATTTGCCATAATAGTCAGAAGTGAGACGCGATGGAGCTTCCACTTTTAATGGCTTTTTCTTAAAAGCCTCTTCTACAGCCTTAAATCGTAACATATATAAGTTTTTTTTAGCGATATAGTCGCAAAGATAAGTATTTTATGTTTAAATTTTTTTGTTTGAATTGTTCTTTTTTTTTGAGTGAAAAAGTGGGCTTTTTTCGTTCTGATTCTTCTTTTTGTTTGGTTGTTTAAGTTTTGTAATTGTTTTTCTGTTTTTATGTATTAAATTGTAATGTTTTTTCTTTTTTTGTATTTCAAAATGAAATGGTTGATTTTTTTTTCATTTTTTTCA
>JAGCLW010000024.1 GCA_017646805.1 Paludibacteraceae bacterium
AGCAACATATTCATATCTTTAAATACCAAATCTTCTCCGGCCACCAACAAATCATCTTCTTGAAGAATGCCCGTATTCACTCCAATCGTAAAACAACCAGCCGCTTTTCCGGCCTTCACACCAAGCGGTGCATTTTCGACGACAATCGTTTCTGCCGCAGTCACACCCAACTTTTGCAAACCTTTCAAATAAGGTTCCGGATTTGGTTTTCCTTTTGATACATCGTATGCCGTTACGATTTGTTCTCGAACAAATGTATTTGGAAAACACTCTTGTATGCGATCCAAAGTGGAATATTCTCCCGAACCGGTTACAATCGTCATTTTCACATTTTTATTTTTCAAAAAAGACAACACTTTTTCAACATCTTTCATCGGTGGAGCAATTGGTTGTTGACGAAAAACACTACTTTTGATCACATAAATTCGCTCTTCATCTTCCTCTTTGCTATCATAGCCAAACTGACGATTAAAAGCAAATTGCACCGTATCCTTTCCTCGACTACCTTCCATAAGATAAACATCGCGTTCGGAAAAATTCACACCTACTCGACGAAATGCTTCGACCCACGCCGTAGCATGATTTGGCATACTATCAAACAAAATTCCGTCCATATCAAACAAAACTGCCTTTTTTGAAAATATGGATTTCAACGATAAATCCGAATTTTGAAAATATTCGTCCATTACTTTCATATACTGTTCATACGGAATAAATCTCCCTCCCATCGAACGAAGATGCGGAGTTTCATTTTGACAATCGATAAATTTTATATTTTCTTCTTTTGCATATTGTGCCAATGCAATAAGTGCTAATTTTGAAGCACTTGGCACATGCGAAAACATACTTTCTCCGATAAAAATATTTCCAATACATTGCCCGTAAAGACCTCCAACCAAACGATTTGTCTTTCGATCCCAGACTTCAACGCTATGAGAAATTCCTCTACGATGTAAATCCAACCAAGCTTTCATGATTTCTTCGCCCAACCAAGCTCCCGATTCTTTATGTCGATCATCAACCGTGGCACAATTGTACAACACCTCATCAAAAGCCCGATCAAATGAAACAAAATACTGCTCTTTATTTATTAAATTTCGCATCGAATGCGAGATTTTAATTTCATCGGGAAACAAAACAAAACGTTGCATCGGACAATACCAATGCAACTCTTTGGCTCTAAAAGAAGACCAAGGAAAAATTCCATGAGAATAAGCTTGTATCAATCGCTCAAAACGTAAATCGCCTCCGATAGCAAACAAACCTGAAGTTTCACCTAATCGAGGATCAGGAAATCCAACCGATTCTTCCGAAAGTCTAAAAACCATGATTACTTTTGTTTTTTTATCGTCAATTCGTCACCAATCATATCTATTTTCACACAATCTCCGGATTTTAACTCTCCGGACATCATTTTTTTCATCAAAAGAACTTTCAGATTTTGATGCAAAACACGATCAAATTCTCGTGCTCCATATTTTTCCGAATATCCTTTTTGCAACAACCATTGCAACGCCTTTTTTGTAAGAGAAAAAACGATTTCTTTCTTTTTTGTCAAATCGTTCAATTCTTCCACTTTTCGTTTCAATATCAATTGAGCCATTTCGTGATTCATTCCATTGAAAATCACGACAGAAGAAAGACGATTGATAAATTCCGGCTTAAACACACGCGACACTTCTTTGCTCATTGCCTCTCCGACAGTCACTTTCGAACCAAAACCGACGGTGGATTGGCTCGCATATTGAGCTCCGGCATTAGAAGTCATGATAAGAATTACATGGCGAAAGTCTGCCTTCATTCCTTTGTTGTCTGTCAATGAAGCATAATCCATAATTTGGAGCAACAAATCGTATATTTTTCTATGAGCTTTTTCTACTTCGTCCAACAATAAAACGCATCGTGGAGATTTACGAATTGCGTTGGTGAGAATACCGCCTTCTTCATAACCGATATATCCGGCCGGCGAACCAATAAATTTGGAAGCGGAATGTTCTTCTTGGTATTCGCTCATGTCAAAACGCAGAAGAGGAATGGACAATTCGGAAGCAAGCGTTTTGCAAACTTCAGTTTTTCCGACTCCGGTTGGTCCGACAAACAAAAAATTAGCCAACGGTTTGGAATCGTCCGACAATCCTATTTTTGAAAGTTGAATCGCTTCCACCACTTTTTCAATCGCCTCATTTTGTCCAAAAATCTTCGATTTTATTCGTTCCGACAACGTAGAAAGACGAGTTAAATTTACCTCATCTTCTTCCATCGAAAGAGTATTTACGTTACAAATTTTTGCCAAAATAGTAGAAACCAATTGTTTCGTAACAACATTCCCTTCTGTCGGATTCATTTGCAAATAAGCTCCCGCTTCATCAATCAAATCGATTGCTTTGTCTGGAAGAAATCTATTTGTAATATAACGGTTAGAAAGAATTGCAGCAGACACCAAAGCATCATCGCGAATTCTTACACCATGATGAACCTCATATTTTTCTTTTAGTCCGCGCAAAATGGCAATCGTATCTTCAACAGAAGGTTCTGCACAATAAACCTGTTGAAAACGTCTTTCCAGTGCTGCATCTTTTTCAATGTATTTACGGTACTCATCAAGAGTTGTAGCA
>JAGCLW010000025.1 GCA_017646805.1 Paludibacteraceae bacterium
CGGAATATTTTGTAATTCTTCAATCGTTATCGGATACGATGTTGCCATTGCTTCAAGAGATGGATCTTGAAAAATCACATACGGAGGCAGATCTTTTTGCTTTGCAACTTTTTTTCGCAAATCGACCAACATCTTATAAAGCGTTTCGTCTGCCGCACCACAAACTCCTGCTTTGATTTGAGGTTCAGCATCTTCTTCATCTTCATCAAATGAATTATTTTTAATTACTTTAAATGAAGTTGGTTTTTTCAAATAATCTTTACCTTGTTTCGTAATTTTCAACAAACCATAATTCTCAATATCCTTCTTCACATAACCTGCCAACATAATCTGATGAATAACCGCAGAAAGAAATTCCACATCTTGATCAGACAATGAGCCAAATGCCTCCAAATCATCATGTTGATAATCTTTTACATCTTCAGACTCAACACCACGAAGAACATTAATGATATGCTCTGACTTAAATTTTTCTTTTAGTTGCACTACTAATTCTAAAATTGCAACTACAAATTCTTTTGCTTCAACTTGTTTTTTTGGATTCATACAATTATCACAACTGCCACAATTATCAACATTAAATTCTTCTCCGAAATAATGAAGCAACATTTTTCGCCGACAAATTGAAGACTCGGCATAAGCTGCTGTTTCACTGAGAAGTTGTTTACCTATTTCTTGTTCAGCAATAGGTTTTCCTTGTAAAAATTTATCTAATTTTTGTAAATCTTTTTTTGCATAAAAACAAAGACAATGACCTTCTCCTCCATCTCGTCCGGCACGACCTGTTTCTTGATAATACCCTTCCAAACTTTTTGGAATATCATAATGTATGACAAATCGAACATCGGGTTTATCAATTCCCATTCCAAACGCTATCGTCGCAACAATAACATCAATGTCTTCTTTCAAAAATTTATCTTGCGTCTCGGTTCTAACCGCAGTTTCCATTCCTGCATGATATGCCAATGCAGAAATTTTATTAAGACGAAGTTTTTCTGCTAATTCTTCGACTTTATTTCGACTTAAACAATAAATAATGCCAGACTTCCCTTTTCGCGCATTGATAAATTTTATGATTTCTTTATCAACATCTTCTGTTTTTGGTCGAATATCATAAAATAAATTCGGACGATTAAACGAGGATTTAAATATGTCTGCATCCGGCATATTCAAACTTTTTATAATATCGTGTTGCACTTTTGGCGTTGCCGTAGCAGTAAGTGCTATCAATGGAGCTTTTCCGATTTCGTTAATATTTGACCTAATTTTACGATATTCTGGTCGAAAATCATGTCCCCATTCCGAAATACAATGAGCCTCATCTATTGCGTAAAACGATATTTTTATTTTTTTGAAAAACTCAATATTTTCCTCTTTTGTAAGAGATTCCGGAGCAACATACAAAAGTTTTGTTTTCCCTGCGAGAACATCTTCTTTAACTTCCTCTATTGCAACTTTCGAAAGCGATGAATTGATAAAATGAGCAACGCCATCTTCTTCTGAAAAATTACGCATTGCATCAACCTGATTTTTCATCAATGCTATAAGTGGAGAAATCACCAAAGCGGTTCCTTCCATCAAAAGAGACGGCAATTGATAACACAAAGATTTTCCACCCCCGGTAGGCATAAGGACAAACGTATCTCGACCAGCCAACACATTTTCAATGACAGCCTGCTGATTGCCTTTAAATGTATCAAAGCCAAAATACAATTTAAGACTTTTTGTTAAATCCGTTTTTTTTGCCATAATAAAAAAGGGTTAAAATCAAGATTTTCAAGAATCGCCTTGAAAAAGGTATCACAAAGTTAAATATCTTTATCAAAAAAACAATACTTTAATTCTCGTTTTTACTTTTTTTCTAAAAAAAAATAATCATTCTCAAACGCCTCATGCCATTGAATGCAATACAACTTTCGACAATTTTTCTTCTGCCTTTGCTTTATCGATTATCAATTGGTCAATTTGCATAGATGGAGATGAATACATATCATCTACGATAATCGTTTCAACAATACTTCTTAACCCTCGAGCTCCCAACTTACATTCTATCGCTTTATCAACGATAAAATCCAATGTTTCATCTTCAAAAATCAACTCTATATTATCCATTAAGAATAATTTTTTGTACTGACGTATTATTGAATTTTTTGGCTCAACCAATATTCGTCTAAGAGCGTCTCTATCAAGAGGATTCAAATGAGTAAGGATTGGCAATCGTCCAATAATTTCAGGAATAAGACCAAATGTTTTCAAGTCTTGAGGAGAAATATATTGTAACAAATTTTTCATGTCAACTTGAGCACTTTTTTTCGATGCTCCATAGCCGACAACTTTTGTATTCAGACGATTGGCAATATGACGTTCGATTCCATCAAAAGCACCACCGCATATAAAAAGAATATTTTGCGTATTTACTGCAATCATTTTTTGATCCGGATGCTTACGACCTCCTTGTGGTGGGACATTTACAACGCTACCTTCCAATAATTTCAACAATCCTTGCTGAACACCTTCTCCACTCACATCTCGAGTGATAGACGGATTATCGCCCTTTCGTGCAATTTTGTCAATTTCATCAATAAAAACAATGCCTTTTTCTGCTGCTTCCACGTTATAATCCGCAACTTGAAGCAATCGTGTCAAGATACTTTCGATATCTTCTCCTACATATCCGGCTTCTGTCAAAACGGTCGCATCGACAATTGTAAAAGGAACGTGTAAACGTTTTGCAATGGTTTTTGCCAAAAGAGTTTTTCCCGTACCGGTACTACCGACAAGAATAATGTTTGATTTTTCAATCTCTACATCGTCCTCTTTTTTCTGGAAAATTCGTTTGTAATGATTATAAACTGCAACCGACAAAAATTTTTTTGCCTCATCTTGACCAATGATATATTCATCTAAATAAGATTTTATTTCCATCGGTTTAGGCAAATTCTGCACCTGATCAACGCCATCAAATCCTTTTTTCTTCTTCAAAGAAGATCGTTCATTTGTCACAATTTCACTTGCCGCCAACGCACATTCGTCACAAATAAAACCACGAACTCCGGCAATCAAAAATCCAACTTCACCCCGTGACCGACCACAAAAACTGCAAGAATCTTCCCCTGTTCGCTTTGCCATAATTTTTTAATTATTATTTTACAACTTTCACTAAAACCTCATCTATCATTCCATACTCTTTGGCTTCTTGACTTGTCATCCAAAAATCACGATCGCTATCTGCCCAAACTTTATCAAACGGTTGATGTGAATGTTCTGAAATAATAGAATATAATTCATTTTTTAATTTTTTTATTTCATTCACCGTAATTTCCATATCCGTAGCTTGACCTTGTGCTCCACCAAGTGGTTGATGAATCATTACTCGAGAATGTTTTAACGCACTACGTTTTCCTTCCGAACCTGCAACAAGAAGAACTGCAGCCATACTTGCCGCCATACCCGTACAAATTGTTGCCACATCGCTTGATATGTATTGCATTGTGTCGTAAATTCCAAGACCGGCATACACTCCTCCTCCCGGAGAATTTATATAAATGGAAATATCTTTGCCCGGATCCGAAGAGTCAAGATAAAGCAATTGTGCTTGAATCACATTTGCAGTATAATCGTTTACTTCCGTCCCAAGAAAAATAATTCGATCCATCATCAAACGAGAAAAAACATCCATTTGGGTCACATTCAATTGACGTTCTTCAAGAATTGATGGATTGATATAACTATTCGTCACATTCATTCCACTGTGCATGCTTGTAATTCCATTTGTCATGTGTTTTATAACATCATCAAACACCAATCCATTAATATTACAATTTGAAGTCGCAAATTTTCTAAAATCTTTCATATTTTTCTGTTTAAATTTTTCAATATTGCTTGTAAAAATACGCATAAAAATAATATCTCAAAAAAAAACTATTACTTAATTCACAAAAGAATTCTATTTTGTTTTTTTGTAAAAAAAAGGTTGCTTTAATAAAAGCAACCTTTTCATAACATCATCAATGATTTTTTCTTATTCACTAAGCATTTTGTGAAAATCTTCGATAGAAATTGATTTTACATCAAGTTTTACCGCATCTTTCATTGTTGCGATAATTTTTTCTTCCAAAGCATTATTCATCATGTTTCTCATTGCTTTTTCATCTTTCATCATATCATCAACATATCCTTTCAACAAGTCATCTGGCACTGTTGGCATTCCATATTGAGCAAATTGTGCCAAAGCAACTTTTTTAGCAAATGCTTCAACGTCAGAAAATTCAATTTTAATATCTTTTGCTTTTGCAAATTTTTCTTTTGCAAGATGCCATTTCAAATCTTCAATCATTTTTGGATAATCTTCTTCAAGCTTTTCATCTGTAAGATCTTTGTCTTGAGTTTTTGCCCAACGTTTCAAAAATGCATCAGGGAATTGAAGATCAGACAATTTCTTCATTACAGCAGCTTTTACATCGATTCCAAATTTATAATCTGCGTCTGAAGTTAAATTATTTTGAAGACTTTCTTTGATTTTAGCAATAAATTCTTCTTCATTTTTCACAACGCCTTCACCCATTGCTTTATCAAACAATTCTTGATTTACTTCAGCTTCTTGGTAACGAGTGATATTCGTAACCGTGAATGTCATTTCCACATCTGAAGCCAATTCTTCTGCTGCGTCTTTTGTAATATGAAGAAATGAAGAAAGTTCTGCAATATTTTCATATGCAACTTTTGGTGCAAAGGTAAATGTATCTCCTTCTTTTACTCCTACAAATTTTGCTTTTTGTTCGTCATTTTTTACATACATCGGACTAACAATCGCATTTTCTACATCAACGCCTTCGCCTTTCACCGTTCCACGAACGATGTCTTTTTCTTCAGAAACTCCTTCAACAGGCACATATTGTCCAAAACGACTTGTATACATTTTCACTTGATCTTGAACCATGTTGTCTGTCAACTCAATATCATAATAAGCAACTTTTGTTTTGCCATCAAGTTTCAAATCAAATTGAGGTGCGATTGCAATATCAAATAAAAATTCCAATTTGTCATTATTTTCAAAATCGACATCACCTTGCTCTGCCGACGGCATTGGTTCGCCAAGAATCTGAACCTCATTGTTTTTAATATAATCATAAACCGCCGTACCAACCATATTGTTGATTTCTTCTGCTGTCACTGCCGAACCATACATCTTTTTCACTAAAGATGCAGGCACTTTCCCCGGACGAAAACCTGGCACTTGAGCTTTTTTGGCGTACTCTTTTAATTTTTTAGTTACATTTTCTTCATAATCTGCTCTTTCAATTTCCACTGTAAGAACTGCGTTAAGAGCATCAATTTCTTTCTTAGAAACGTTCATAATAAAATTTTATCAATTACTATTTTTACATTTATTCAAAAAAATGAATGCAAAGATACGAAATTATTAGGAATTAAAGATTGAGATTTGTCAATTATTTTTCAGAAGTTCAATAAATAACAAAAAAAAAGGACACCTTTGAATAAGATGTCCTTTTATAAAAGTCTTTCAAAAAAAACTAAAATTTCACTTGTGCCGGATCAGCTCCATTGATAATTTCTACTTGCGAAGGAGAAAGTTTTCCTTTTTCAAAAGTGATATTTTTCGTTTCAGGATTCAAAATCTTAAACGAAACGCCATTCATCGAAGGCATATTTGTAAATTGAATGTTTTGAGCTTTGTTCAATTTATACGTTGGTTGTGATGTTGTATTTATCACAACATTTTTAAATGAAATATTTTCGCTACGGAAAGCTTCCACTCCTTTGTTTGCTTTGATAATTACATTTTCAAAACTTACATTTTTTACATTCAAATCCGGAGTTCCACCAATCACAATTGCACCTTTAGCATTGTCGCAATAAATATTTTTGAAATAAATTCCATCAAAATCAGGAACTAAAGTTTGTTTCTCACTAAAATCTTTTCCTGTAATTGCTCCTTTGTCGGCGTATGTCAATTCAAATTCAATTGCATTTCCGGCTAAGTCTTTCATAAAAATATCTTCTACAAAGACATTTTCCACGCGACCGCCACGTCCAACTCCTGTTTTGAAACGAAGACCAACATCTGTCCAAGAGAACGTACAATTTTTCACCCAAATATTACGCATTCCGCCATCGGTATTACTTCCGACAACAAATCCTCCATGACCGTGATATACTTTACAATCTTTAATCACAATATTTTCAAGACCAAAAGGTTTGTCGCCATTTCCTCGACTCGATTTCATACAAATTCCATCATCACCCGTATTGACCGTACAATCATAAAGCAATACATTTTGACAATATGAAATATCTAATCCGTCTGCGTTTTGAAACCACCATTCGTTAAGAACTGTCACGTCTTTCATCACCAAACCGTTGATTCGACGAAGCATATTTGTAATGTGAGGAGAATTCATCAACGTAATTCCTTCTACAAGCATTCCTTCCACACGTTCGATATTCAACGTGTAAGAACGCAATGTAAGGCGAACGCTATTCCAATCAGCCACAGTCATTTCGCTTTCTTTCATTGATTTTTTTGCAGCTACTTGTGCAAAATAACCTTTGCGAGGAGCCCATTCTTTTCCATCTTCACGAAGGTCTCCTGTTTTTGTCATTTGCTTCCATTTCTTTTCAGGAAGTTTTTCTTTTTTTACATAACGCCATTCACTACCGTTTCCATTGAAAATTCCTTTTCCGGTAATGGCAATATTTTTCAAGTCGCTACCGTTAATAAGCGATGGACGACGATATTTGTTTGAACCAGATTTTACCAATTCATAATCAGCTTCATCTGCACTAAAATAAACCATTGCTCCTGCCGCCAAGTGAAGGTTTACATTGCTTTGCATCGTAATTGGTCCGGTCAACCACAATCCTGCCGGAATAAGAACTGTTCCTCCTCCTGCTTCGCTACATTTTTTTATCGTAGAATTAATTGCGTTTGTACATTTTGTTACACCATCACCTACAGCTCCTGCATCTGTAATATTAAATACTGCATTTGGAAATGTTGGCACTTTAATAGAAAATTTTTCAAACGGAACTTGCGACAAGTGTGCATCTACTTCCTTTTGAATAGTTTGAGTATCAACATTATATGCAAATAAAAATGCAATATTAACAATTGACACTAAAAAAGAAACAAATACTTTTTTCATACCAAAGAAATTTTATAAATAAAAAACAAGGCAAGATTTATCAATAATTATGCCAAACAACACAATCAGATTCATCTCACCTTGACTTTATGTTAATTATGAATATTATTTATCTAATTCTACACAAATAGAAGCAAAAATATCTTCAATACTTCCCATCCCTTGGATATTCGCCAATTTTCCGTCTTCTTTATAAAAATCAATTACCGGCGAAGTTTGTTCGTTGTACGTATCCAATCGTTTTTTGATTGTTTCAAGATTGTCGTCCGAACGTCCAGAAGTTTTTCCTCGTTCAATAAGACGATTTATCAATTCTTGTTCCTCTACGATAAGATTTAACATTACAGAAACATCGGCTCCACGTTGTGCCAACATATCTTTCAATGCTACTGCTTGAGCAACCGTACGAGGGAATCCATCAAAAATAACGCCTTTGGCATCAGCAAACGAATCCATCGTTTTGGCCAACATGTCGATGATCAAACTATCGGGAACAAGTTTTCCTGCTTCGATATAATCTTTTGCAGTTTTTCCAAGTTCGGTGTTATTTGCCATTTCGGCTCTTAAAACATCTCCCGTTGAAATATGTCCGTAACCATATTTTTTAATAATGTTTTCACTTTGAGTTCCTTTTCCAGACCCTGGAGGGCCAAACAAAACTACATACTTCATTTATGTTAAATTTTAAAATTAATATTTACATATTATCTTCTTTTATAATATAAACTTCGTTGAGATTTCGTCCCTTTCCGTTATAATCCAAACCATAACCGACGATAAATTCTTTGCCGATAATCATTCCGTGATAATCGACTTTTAAATCAACTTTCAACGATTCTTGCTTAAAAAACAACGTTGCAATTTTTATTGAATTTGGTCGATGTTGTATCAAATCTTTTTTTAAATTGAACAACGTAATTCCCGTATCTACAATGTCTTCAATGATAACAATATCTCGTCCTTCAATATTTTCGTTCAATCCGATCAATTGCTTCACTTCTCCGGTTGTTGACAAACCATCGTACGAGGAAAGTTTGATAAAACTAATGTCGCACGTTGTATTTATTTTTCGCAAAACATCAGCCGCAAACATAAATGCTCCATTGAGAACAACGAGAAACAGTGGCGACTTTCCTGCATAATCACAAGAAATTTCATGTGCAACATGAGCGACGATTTCTTGAAGTTTTATCTCTGAAATGTATGGAACAAAAATTTTGTCATCAACTTGTATTTCGCAAGTTTCATTCATGTTTTCTACAAAAATTTAATCGGGACAACAAAGATAGAATTTTTTTTATTGCATTGATTATTTTTTCTACAATTTATTTAAACCGCCAATTGATATAAATCTGATAAATTGCAATCAATGGAAACAAATGATAATGAATCAAATTGGACATCAACCAAGCTCCGCCTTTCAAATGCGAAAATCCGACACGTTTTTCTTCTTCTCAAAACAAATCGGCAAACGGACGACGATCTTTGTTGTCGCGAACGGCAAGCATAACATAAGCTTTATCATAAACTTTCTGTTTTTCGATCAAATCTCGTTGCTCTTCTGAAACCGATTTCGCAGACAAAAAATCTTCCACTTTATTCCAAAATAATGCCAATTGTTCCAGATGAAAATCAGTCTTATTTTTTGTAATTGATTCCGTATTCCAAACATAATGATAAAATGCTTTATGAAAACATGCTGCCGACGATTGCGAATAAAACATTTTTACACACGCAAAACGATCTTCTCCATAACAAAACTTTTTTTCGTCTTCAATAATATCGTATGACAATAAAAATTCTCGTTTCAACAATTTATTCCATAATGTCCAAGAATGATTATTGTTTAAACAATCCGAATACAAAAACGACAGCCGATCGGTTTCTATTGGCAAAGACTCTTGATGATAAATCGTTTTTTGAAATTGTTCTTCAAAATAATCCATCGCCACAATATCCGGAAAATCATTTTGTTTAGCAAACAAATAACTCTCTTCTGCCAAAGTTTTTTCAACCCAATCGTCACTATCCACAAAAAGAACATATTCTCCCGTTGCTTCTTGCAAAGCCGTATATCGCGACTTTAACGGACCAAAATTGGTTGAGTGATGCAAAAATTTCACTTGCTCCGTTCGATTCGGATATTCTGCCACGACACGCTGAATTTCCAAAATACTATTATCGGGAGAAGCATCATTAACGAAAATAAATTCCACGTCATTTTCCATCGTTTGCTCCATCAACGAACGAACACATCGTCCAACATACTTTTCTGCACGAAAAACCGGTATGCAAAATGAAATTTTCAAGCGTCTAAATTTTTTTAGTCAAATAAATACAATATAAAATTTCAACAATTCCTGATAAAGAAAGTGCTATCACCACCGAAAAAACAGATTGTGTCAAACCATAAATCAATCCAAAAATCAACAGACACGAAATCATTGCAACAAATTGATTTTTAGCAACAAAAGAATAACGATTATTAGGCACAAAAACAAAATGAATATACGCACCGACAATCAACCACGTAAGAATCGTCACACTAAGAATTACCGCCATAGGATATGCCATGAGCATTTCTTTTCCTCCCATAAACAACACTAAAAAATAACCAAAAACCGCCACGCATGCCATCACCAATAATCCAATCAATGCTTCATAACGAAAAATCTTTTTAACCCGTGATTTTGATGCTTTATCCACAACTTCCGGAAACAATGCCTTGTTGATGCTTTGCGTAAATAATCGCGGAATATTTACAATCTTTACCGCCAAATCATACAACGCAACCTCATGCATTCCAAAACAAATTCCCAAAAACAACGTCAATGTACTTTCCTTAAACACGCCCGTTATTGAAGAAAGAAAAAACGACCAACCTTCTTTGAAATAAATTTTCAATTCTGACAAATTCGCCAATCCATACGAAATCCCATCTCGAACACGAATTTGAAACGTTGCCACGACACCGCCCAAAAATACCATTCCCACAACAATCAACATATAAAGAACATTATCTTCTGGCGACGAAATAAACAAGAAAACCAAAGGAATCATCAACAATCGAAAAATGAGATTGATAATCGTTACAATCTTCATGTTTTTTCTGCCTTGAAAATACCATATCGGGAAAAGCATCATTCCAAAAATTTGAATAAATGGCAATGAAAACAACAGCCAATTTTCTCTCATCAAAGGAACAAACAAAACAAGTGGAATAAACACAAGCAACGACAACGCAAATAATAATAATTTCCCCGTAAATATCGCCGACAAAATCGCCGACAATGCTTGCTTATCGTCTTTGCATTCCACCACACGACGAACCGCCGGAGTATCAAATCCATAATTCACCAACAAATCAAAATAATTGGAAACAGTCAGTGCAAAAACGTACAAACCATAAGCCTCTGTACCAACTTGTCGGATAACAAACGGATAAAGCAAAAGCCCAACCAACGCACTCACAAAAGTCAATGCGGTCATCGCTATATAATTTTCCAGCAACTTCGTTCGTATAAAAAAAGAAAATGATATCACTTGCTTAAAATTCTTTTTGACAAAGCTTTTTCATAAATAGAAACAACTTCTTTTCCGACAAAATCATACGAATATTGCTTAGCAATCGTCTTTATTTTTTCTGTATCAAATTCCGAAAAATGATCAATCATATAATCCAACTTTTCCAACAAAGCTTTTTCATCTTTCGGCGACACCAAAATTCCACATTCTTCAGTGACCATTTCGGATATACCGCCCACATTGCTGGTAAGCATAGGAAGTCCTACGGATAAACATTCAGATAAGACAACCGGTGCATTCTCATAATTAGAAAACAAAATAAAACAGTCGCTCTTCCTCATCCATTGAGCGACTTCTCGAGGCGTTTGTTCTCCTTTAAAATGCAGTATTCCCTGTGGAAAGTTCAATGATTCCGCATAATCAACCATTTGCTCAAAATCAACGCCTGTACCAACCATTACAAGTTCAAAATCATCACGTTTCTCTCGCAATTGAGCAGCAACTCGCAAAATTCCCGAAATATTTTTCGCTTCATCAAAAAAACACGACACATGCAAAATCCGAACTTTTTCGCTCACTCGCTTTTTTTGCACTTGAAAAAAGAAATCATCTACAACATTATTTACTTTTTGATAATCGGCTCGAATGCCGTGAGACATCATCGATTTTATCAAATGTTCGCTTACCGGCATTACTTTATCTGCATGTTTTGCAAGAAATTTCACCGACCACCGATTCAGTTTTGAAGACTTTTGAAAAGTTCCATTCTCCGGCAAATAAGTTGACCAATGCTCCGTGACAACATAAGGAATTTTCCACCATTTTTTCATCCAATATGCCACAAAAATATCTCTCGAAAAAATATGACAATGCGTTATTTCAGGTCTTCCATAATGACGAAAAACAAATCGTAATCCGGAGAAAAATGCAATGAAATAATACATTATTTTCAAAAAACGAAAACGAGAATCTTTGGCATAAACAATCACCTCACGCACCGATTCATTCCACTCGCAAACGTGCAATTCTCGCCGTTTCACCTCCGGTCGTTGGCAAATATAAAGCACCTTGATCGGCATAAAACGCCCGATAGCCTCCGCATGCTTTCGCACAAAAAGACCCTCCATAGCATCATAACGATGCGGATACCAACGCGTTAGAAAAAGAGAATATCCCATTACAATTTTAATCGTTTCTTAATTTTTGACAAACACACTTTTAGCGGAGAAGAAATCTCCTGATACGTATTTTTTTTCGCTCCAAAAGAAAGATAAAAACGAGCAACCGAAGGAATCATCGAACCCTCAAAATCCAACGTATGAATGTGTGAAGAATGATTATTCAACAAAAAATCTATCAAGAAAAACATTGCACAAACACGTTTTCCCTCTTCATTGCTTGCCGGAAAAAGATAAATCAATCGTCCACGACAAGAAATAAATCCCGCAACAGCACAAAGTTGAGAACCGGATTTTACACCATAAGCACAAAACATTTGATGACGATCAATCAATTGAAAAACTTCAAGCAATTTTTCCTTATTCAAACAATTATGAGCATTATGAGAAAAATAAAAATCTGCCAATTCAGAAACTGAAATCGGTTGAACACACAAATCACAACGCTTTGCCTTTACAATATTGCGTTTTGCATTCGTAGAATATCCGTCAAAAATTTGCTGTTTCGGCAACGACAAATCAATCGTATAATTGACCCGATCCGACACTCTACGATCAATCATTCGTGGCATTTTCTCATTCAAATAATACGTATAAAGAGAAAATGGAATTGCTTTAATAAAAGCTTTCATCACACGTTCTGTCACCGGCAAAGCCGAAAAAATCCCCAATTGTTGAGTATAATGCGGAACACAGCCTTGACGCAAAAAACCGCAACGCAAATTGTTGGGCAACGGCATCACATATTCATAATCATTCATGACCAATGCGTCCCAACTCGAAGCAAAAGCGTCAAGCCACCAAGAATAAGCATACGGCAAACACAAAGATGAAGAATTTATCGTTGCGTCCCATTTGCAATAATCAATCTCTTTATGTGATAAAAATTTTATCAAAACACTTTCTTAAAATTGGAAATAAATAAATTTTTGAAGATCTGCCGTCACAAATTGATAAACCACAAAAATCACAAAAACAGAAACCAACAACATTACAATCAACGGCATTTTTGCAAAACAAAGACGATAACGACGTTTGAAATTTGTTGGCAACCAATGAATTATCATTCCCAAAACAATCAATCCAAAAATCAATTTATACTCCGAACAAACATTTGGAATTTGCTCCGTATTCCATTCCGAACCAATTTGAATCACCATATTTTTTGCCGTTTGCCAAGCCGTTTCGTTTGCTTCTGCAGGATCAAGATTACTTCCCGAACGAAAAAACAACCGCGTAAACGTTATAAACACAAACGTTTGCAATACCGACCAACTTAATTCCACCGCACGAACCAATTTTCCTTTTAATCGAAAAATATGACCAATCATCGCAACAAATGTTCCCAACATCAAACAACCAACCCAAACCACTGCGATACGAAAAACAGGTTGTGCCGAATAATCCCACAACCAAACAAATAATCCCCAGAAAACAACAACAACCACAAATCGCCAATAAACCGTAAGTGGATGCCACAATTTATAAATCACCATACCAATTCCATTCAATCCGCCCCAAATCATAAAATTCATCGATGCTCCGTGCCACAATCCTCCAAGCAACATCGTATTCATAGAATTGATATTTGTTGTGATTTTCTTTCTCCGTTCAGGGAAATAAACCGCAATTGTAAACAAAATAATAGCAACCGAAACCACAATAATCGCCACCCAAATCGAACCCGAAAGAATCGTTCCGACCAAAGCTATCGTAAAAATAACGGCAAACGTACCAAATGTTGCCTCTCGATTGCCACCAAGAGGGATATACAAATAATCTTGCAACCATTTGGAAAGAGAAATATGCCATCGTTTCCAAAAATTGGAAGCATTAGGCGCTTTATACGGAGAATTAAAATTCAGTGGCAAATAAAATCCCATCAGCAAAGCAACTCCCATCGCAATATCCGTATATCCCGAAAAATCGGCATACACTTGAAGAGAATATCCAAAAAGAGCCACCAAATTTTGAAATCCATCATACATCGTTGGATTGGCAAAAACACGATCGATAAAATTTACCGCAATATAATCCGAAAGAATAATCTTCTTTGCCAAACCATTCAAAATCCAAAAAATAGCCATTCCAAAATGTCGTCTCGACAAAAAATATGGTCGGTACAATTGCGGAACAAACTCATTGGCTCGAACAATCGGTCCTGCTACCAATTGAGGAAAAAACGACACGTAGAATCCATAATCCAAAATATTTTTCACCGGATTAATACGACGGCGATAAATATCCATCAAATAACTGATACATTGGAATGTATAAAAAGAAATTCCTACCGGCAACAAAATCACATCAACACTGAACAAATTCGTTCCGACAACCGCATTTCCCAACATGGAGAAATAGTCTCGAACAACAAAATTTGTCCCCAACAACACATTTATCAAATCCGTAAAGAAATACGCATATTTAAAATAACACAATACCAACAAATTGATTATAATTCCGATAATCAACCACAACTTTCGACCAGCAACGGAATTTGCTTTTCCCAATGCTTTCCCCGTCAAGAAACTAAGAATTGTTGCAAACAAAAGAATGAGCGTAAAAATCCCACTTGTCTTGTAATAAAAAAAGACACTTACAAAAAACAAAAACGTATTCCGCATCAAAAGTTTGCTTTGAAACGGAATCAACAACATCAACACCACCGCAAAAAACACCCAAAAATACAATTGAGTAAAAAGTAACGGTGACGCATCGTCAAAGGCAAATATGTTTGTCAAAAAATCCAACAAAACTTTTATTTCATTTCATGATACAACTTCAAAAAAGCATCAGAATACATCGTTCCGATCAATTCGTAGCCTTTTCGCGAAAAATGAATTTTGTCCGGTCGTGCCAAACCTTTTTGTTGCCATTTCGACATAGACGACAAACCGCCCATAATTTCAAACAAATCATACACGCCACCATTCCATTTTTTCGCCAAAGAATAAAACGATTGTTGAGCAACAATTCCATTTCGATTCACCACATAAATCCGTTTTCGTTTTCTACGAATCTTCTTATAACTATCGTTATTCGTAATAAAAACAAATGCACAATTCGGATTCACACGTCTTATTTTCGTAAGCAAAGAATCATAATTGGCACAAAACACCGAATCTGAAAAATGACGATCCATCGCATCATTAATTCCTATCGCAAAAACAGCCAAATCAGGTTTAATCAAATGCAAATCTTGCTCAAAATCAACGCAATTCAAGTACGACGGAACCGAAGCTCCATTCACGCCAATAGTATGATAAACCACACCGAAAGCATCATTTTCGGGAATAATTCCCGTCACAACAAACGTGTCTTGCTCAAAAACAAAAGGATTCTTTTGTTTCAACATAATTTTGAATGACGAAACCAAAGTGTCCAACTCAAAAACAAAACCCCGATCATTTATCTTTGGCTCTACTTTCTTATCATTTGCCAACGACAAAACAGGTTCAAAAATTCCTCTCATCGAACGACCAAGCAAGAAAACACGATTTGTCAAATAACGATCCGAACTATCACGATTCAATTCTATATTTATCCACGAAGAAACATCTGATGTATGAATCAAAATTCCGGTCATTCCTTGTTCTATATCAAATTGCCGAACCGAATTGCGAGCCGATTTCCATTCTCCACCAAATGTGGTTATATAATTATACGGATTGTTCGTTTTTGCCGCCGAATAAGGGAAAATCAATCCACGAGCCGACCGTTGTTCTTCCACCAAATCATCAATTCGCCGGCGTATCACATGCGTGTACATATCCGCTTGAACGTGAGATCCTCCTATATGCAAAACATTTATTCGTCCCTTTTTATTCGTTTTCACACTATCCAATTTCATAAAAAATTGTTTCAAAAACGAAGAATCCGACGGAATTTTTATTTGATTCAATTCAGCCTTTGCACATTCTGGCAAATCCGAATACGTTTGTTGTGAAAAAAGTGATATTGAAAAAGTAAGAAAAATAAAAATTATATTTTTTTTCATGGTTTTACAAAAAATTGATAATCATAATAAATCATAAACGTCTGCCACAAAACTTGAGCAATTCGATCAGCTCCCTTACGAGTAAAATGAATATAATCCGGTGCCGCCCATTGTGGCGAATGATTAACCCACGCAATCATTGAATTATAACCTCCCATCACACCATAGATATCCCAATATGCCGCTCCATTCGTTGTTGAAGTTTGTTTCATCTGTTCAACCAAATATGGCAATAATGAATACGTCCTTAAGTCGCCATTTTTTTTAGTCGACATATCCGATGGTCCAATAACCAAAATCTTAACATTGGGCAACAATCGTTTGAACAACTGTATTTGTTGTGCAAAATTAGCACAATATCGAGACACACTCACACTATCCCGAAAAACGGGCATCGCATTACCTCCAAATTCAAGAATTACAAGTTGCGTATTCAAATCCGAAAGCATAGATTGCAAGCCTTGTGGTTCGATGCGTAAAAAAAACGTTCCATCAGAACCTCGCATCGGAATGTTAGACAAACTTACACCTTTCCCGTCGTCTAACGAGATACCATAAATTTCGGATGTTCCATCAAAAGCAAGAGAAGTTTTTGCGTTTTGAAAAGCCAAATTCCATGTCAAACAATTTATTTTGCCAAACGAAGACGGCAATATTTTCGACTCATCTCCTACTGTAATTTTCAACGAATCAACAATATTTCCGGCAAAAACACTTACTCGAGAAAAGGATTTTGCATTACGATTCCAAATTTTCAACCATAAATTTTCGGCATCCAATTCCGCCACTTGTGCCATCGCTCCATAACGCCGATGAGTCGCTCGATCGCCCATCATTCCTCCTGCATAATACATCTCCACATTTTGCGAAAGAGATTGTCCTACCGACATTGCATCAATTGGTTGAAAAAGCGGAATCAATCCGGCTCCTCCACCACCAAATCGCTCTTGAAATTGATTACGAAGAAATCCCGAAATACGATCGCCTTCAATTTGAGAATCGCCATAGTGCATTATATGCACCATTTTTTGCGAAGCATTGTTCAAAGCATGAAAAAAAGAAGAAAAATAAGTAGGATCGTTATTGGGGCAATAAAACCGAGATGGATTTTCGCTAAAAAACGTGGTATAAAATTGTAGTGAATCAAGATATGCTTGCTGAGCCGAATCTACCAATTGTATTGTCATTCCCTCTTCTACCGTTGCCAATTGCTTATCAACATCCACTTTGACCGGCTCTTCCAAATCAAAAACCGAAGATAATGTAGGGAAACGCAAATTCACGCCTCCAATCAAAATTGATGGTTGCGGAAAAATCCAACAAAGCAATGCCAACAAAGCTAAAATTGTAAGAATAAACAAAAACGTTTTATACAACTTCATTTGCTACAAAAAAACGACTTCTTTTAGTTAAATGAAAATCAACTACAAAGACAACAAAATAGTAAGACAAAGATAATCATTTTCAGCACAAAAAAGAAAGATTCAGAGAAAGTGACTCATTTCTCAAAATAAAGAAAAATAAAGTATCTTTGCAAAAATAACTTATATCAGAAATATACATTATGAATTTCCAAGAAATGAACCTTGATGAAAACATCATTGAGGCAATAAATTATATGGGATTTGACCAACCTACAGAAATACAAGAATTTGCTATTCCTAACATCATCGCCGGACACGATTTGATTGCTTGTGCTCAAACAGGAACCGGAAAAACAGCGGCTTTTGTTCTTCCCATTTTACATCAAATCATTCAAACTCAAAATCAATCCACTTCAACTCTGATCATTGTCCCAACACGAGAATTGGCAATACAAATAGACCAACAAATTCAAGGCTTTTCTTATTTTCTCAACATTGGAAGCATTGCCATCTATGGCGGTGGCGACGGAATAATTTATGCCGAACAAGAACGTGCTTTGAAAAATGGTCGCGACATTATCATTGCAACTCCCGGACGACTAATATCTCACCTTGCTCAAGGCTACGTCAATTTCAAACACATCAAACATCTTGTGCTTGATGAAGCAGACAAAATGTTAGACATGGGATTTTTAGATGATATTGAAAAAATAATTTCATTTTTACCAAAAGAACGACAAACTCTACTTTTTTCGGCAACAATGCCTCCTAAAATTCGTTCTTTGGCAAAAAAAATCTTACGTCAACCAAAAGAAATTTCCCTATCAATCAGCAAACCGGCAGAAGGCGTCAATCAAAATGTCATCTTATGCTATGAAGAACAAAAGCAACCCGTTTTGCTACACATTCTCAACCAATATCAAGCTTATACAAGCATCATTATTTTTACATCTCAAAAAAGAAAAGTAAACGAAATTGTTCAATTTTTACGCTCAAAGAAAATCACCGCTGCCGGAATTTCGTCCGATCTCGAACAAAATATCCGCGAAGAAGTAATTATTAAATTTCGTGCAAAAAACCTACGTGTGTTGGTTGCAACCGACGTCATGAGTCGAGGAATTGACATCAAAAACATCGAAATGGTAATCAATTACGACGCTCCACAAGATGCAGAAGATTATGTTCATCGAATCGGACGGACGGCACGAGCAAATAGCAAAGGAGACGCTTTTACGCTTATTTCTCCTCGAGATATGCTACGCATCAAAAATATTGAAGATCTCATCGAAATGCAAATTCCCCGATTGCCTCTTCCGGAAGAACTCGGAGAAGCTCCAATATGGAAAATTGAAGAAAAACAACCTAAAAAACGATTTTATAAAAAATCAAAATCAAAAAATGCAACTCATCGGAATTCTCAACATAACAAACGATAGTTTTTCTGACGGAGGAAAATTTCTGAACATTGAAAATGCCGTTGCTCACACAAAAAAAAATCTAATAAACGAACAACGTCCTTATTCACAACAATGGATTGAAATAGGAGCCGCAAGTAGCAATATACATTCGTCCGTCGTTGATGAAAAAGAAGAATTACAACGCATTCAAACCTATTTGCAACACCCGGAAATAATCCAACTCAAAAAAAAGGGCGTCAAATTCGGAATCGATTCCTTTAAACCGCAAGTACAAAAAAAAATGCTACAAGTCGGAATTGATTTCGTCAATGATATTCAAAGTTTCTCCCACCCCGAAATTTATCCAACATTAGCCGAAAGCTCCGTTCCGTTAATCATGATGTACTCTTCAACACTCGACAAAAACGGATTTGCACAAGAACAACACACCTCCGATTTTCAAATCATATTCAACAATATGATTCGTTTTTTTGAACAAAAAATCAATCTCTTAACCCAATACGGAATAGAAAAAAAACGCTTTATCCTTGATCCCGGAATGGGGATTTTTTTAAGTTCCAATCCCGATATTTCTTATCAAATGATACATCACATTCCTTTGATCAAACAGCATTTCAATCTGCCTATATATATCGGAGTTTCTCGAAAATCATTTCTCATCACAAATGAAATGAAACAACTCGACAAAAACTCTACAGAATTTCAAAATCTATTACGATTGCAAACAAAAAAAGTAGAACAATTGGCTATTTCAAAAGGTGCAGATTACATTCGGACGCACGAAATAATATAAAAAAAGAAGTTCCACGATTGTGGAACTTCTTTTTTTTATTTACAAAATAACATTAACGACAGAAACGTTTCGTATAGCAAAGTGTATATCCTAACATCAACTCAAGAGATCCTGCCGAATGACGGAATAATTTATTGATTGGAATATCATAAGCCGCCGCTATATGAAATTTATTAAATTGAAAACCAACCATCGGCAAAATATCTATACCTTGATATGGTCCATCAAAGTTTTGACGATACGTTGCTTGACACCACCATGAGAAATTTTTATGGCGTGGCATATCTCGATCATAACGAAGCGAAACGTCCAATCCCAAATGTCCATCAAAGTCAAACTTAAACATTGCAGATGGTTCCAACACATCAAGATCCGACAACGTAAACGCATTTCCAATATTAAAATATCCTGTAATTGCTGTGTTTGGTTCTAAATCTTTGCTATATGCAGGCATTTTTGTTCGAAGAAAATTCGTCATCGAAAGTCCTGTAAAAAAGCCATACGAAGTAAAATAAACCCCAACATTTGAGTTAATCGTAAATTTACTACTCAAATCTTGCATTGCCATGTCTCCTGCCGACACATCTTTCAATTCATCGGCAATAAATCCATAATTAAAGAACTTCAACGATACCGCAAAAGAAAGTTGGCGATCGCGATCTACCGCTTTTTTATAACGATAACCATCAGAAAGCGGAATATGATATGCTACAGAAATCTGACCTGCTTGATGGATCGAATATCCATTCATATCATTATAGAAATAAACGCCAAGACCAACATTATGCGGTAAACGTCCTTGATAACTGAACGACGTAGTCATCGGTGCATCTTTAATTCCCATCCATTGTTGCTTATGTGTCAACATGAAATAATGGCAATCATTAGCACCGGCAAGAGCAGGATTCACCAAATAATAATTGAAATAGTATTGGTTATAAATTGGGTTTTCTTGTGCCATTGACACACCCGTCGCCACTCCAAGTGAAAATAGGAGAACCATCGGCTTTAACCATCGATTTAATAATCTTCTCATCATATCGTTGAATTTATTTTGTTTCAAAAGAAAAAGAAAAGAGGAACATATCTGAAAGAGCATATATGCTCCTCTTTCTTTTTTTATACACCCACAAGATTATCGTTTCAATAAGAAGTGTCCTACCAAACGTGCTCCTGTCTCACGAACTTGAATGATATACCAATAATCCGTAGATGGCATATCTTTGCCAAGATACTTACCGTCCCAACCTTCAAAGTCCGCTGCAACAAACGATGCTAATTCTTTACCATAACGATCATAGATAAAGAGTTCTGTTTCTGGGTAAGACTCAAGACCTGCTACGGTCCAACGATCATTTACACCATCATCATTTGGAGTAAAGAACTTCGCCGGTACAATTGGAGTTGGAAGGATTTCTACAATTCCTTCTGTCGAACAACCATTGTCATCAAGGACAAAGATTTTGTGTTTTCCGATTGCCAAACGACGAATCTCTGTTGAGCTATCGAAGACATCTTCTACCTCTGTACCTATACGATAAGTATAAGGAGCAAGTCCTCCTTCTGCTGCCAAAAGAACCAATTGTTGATTATCAATTGTTTGAACTTCCAATTGTTTAATCGTTGGATTTGCATTGACTTTAATCGTTACAGGAGTTGCTTCTACAGATTCACAACCAATTGAAGAAACTACTGATGCGTAATATGTTTGTTCACTTGGAGTCAACAAACTAACAACTGTCGGAGTTGCTTCTGCCGATTTGTTTTCATCTGCATACCATTTCAAATTTCCTCCCGTATAAGTAAGCAATTCTTCCCAACCTTGAGTTCCTTGTTTCACACAAGAAACAAAGTCTGTTGCTACCGGAGCTGCCGGTGCTTGTTGTACAGTTACAGTCGCTGTTGCCGCATTTTTTGATGTACATCCATTACCGTCAGTAACCATTACCGAAGCAGTAACATTTGAAGTTGCTTGCTTTTCAGTGAATGTAGCTCCCGTTTCTGTTTGAGACGCTCCGTTAATCGTCCAAGAATACGTATACGGAGAGGCTGTTGTCGTTGCAGGAGAAGCCGTAAATTTAGCTTCTGTTCCCGAACAAATCGTCGGTTTATCCACTGCGACTTTCACAGTAGGAAGATTATTTACTCTTATCGTAAGTTCACTTGCTTTGTGACAGCCACAAGGAGAAAAATCATACTTAATTATAAAGTCTCCGGCTTTTCCGGCTTCTTTAGGATCAAATACTGGTTTGCTATTTGCATCATATTTTACAAAGTCGCCCACAAATTTTCCTGTTCCAATCCATTTTTCTTGCTCATCTGTAGGAGTATTCACTGTAAGTTCTACCGGATCTGAATCCAAACAAATTGGATCAATTGCAGTAATCACCGGAGCATCAGGAACTGCCGCAATTTTAATTGTTACCTCAAATGGAGTTTTATTGCCAGCTTTATCCGTCACAACGATTTCTACCTTTTGCGTTTGTTCTGTAAGAGTTCCACCCCAAAGGTGTCCAGGTCCAGGAGTTTGTGTAATGTTCAAAGAATCTGCACTCGTACATCCTTCATGACCTTTATAATCAGCAAGGTTTTTATAAATTTCTCTCAACATTTCACGATAATCAGGAACTTCAAATGTACAATTTTGTGTATTATGTGCCATAACCCAATTATATTCTCTTTCAAATTGAGCAGGAATCACTGGAGGTGTAACATCTTTCACACCAAGTTCAAACGTACATGTGCTCGTCAAACCGGCATTATCTACTGCTGTCCAAGTAATTTCTTTGTATCCATCGATTATTGCACCTTGAAGAGTCGTATTCGAAGGTGCTCCTTCTAAATTGTGAGTCAACGATACCAACGTACAATTATCTGTTGCTACTGCATCATATTCTGTTCCATCAATCGTATACTCACAACCTGTCGCTGGTGCTGGAAGATCCAATTTTGAAACCGGACAAGTTGTAAACTTAGGAGCTTCTGTATCTGTATATTTCAATGTATGAGATGCTGACGATGAAGCAAGACATTGATTATTATCTCTAACTTCAACTGTATACGTTCCATCATCAACCGATACAGACAATCCTTGAGTTACAGATATCCAACCTGCTCCAATATTATATTCATAAACTCCCGATCCACCGGCAATTGTAGCAAAGGTTATCGTACCTTGTTCTCCTTTACATTGTGGATTTTGAGCAGTTGTTGTAAATGTAACTGCTTCCGGTTCACCAACTGTTATTGATTGGCGTGCAGGACAACCATTTGCATCAGTAACTGTTACAGTATATTCTCCTGCTTTCACTGTTGCAGTTGCCTCTGTTGCTCCGGAAATAATTGTTCCACCAGTCCAAGCGTAAGAATAAGGACTTGTTCCTCCTGTTGCCGCAACGCTGATTGTTGTTGTTCCTCCATTACATTTAATTACATCATTTTGCGTTGTAGTAATTGCAAGAGGGTTTTCAGGTTGAGTAATTTCTTCTTCATCAGAAATTATCATACAACCTTTCTCATCTGTAATTGTTACTGTATATTTTCCTGCTGTAGCAGTCAATTCGGCTGTTGTTTCTCCTGAAGACAATGTTCCGCCATCAACTGCAGTCCATTGATAAGAAACATTTCCTTGATTATTTGCAAGATTTGAAACAGTCAACTTACCATTATCTCCATGACATTTAACTGCCGTCATATCAACATCAAATGTCATTTCTTTAGGTTTGACAAGGTTTTGAGATGTACCTATCAATGTTGAATAATCAGAAGCATCTTTCACTCGAACTTGATATTCTCCATCTGCAAGATTATCCCATGTTACCGAAGTATTTACCGCAACCTCTGTACCATAAGGTTTGACAATAGTTCCATCTTTCTTTTCCAATTGGAATTTATATGGAGCTGTACCACCTTCAGACACCGAAGCTGTAATTGAAGCATTCTTCGAATTATCTGTAGTATTAACTTCAAAACATGTTTGTTGAACCGAAGTAACTGTTCCAATAATTGCTCCCGGAACATCAACTGTTACAGTTGTAACAATTTCCGTTTCACAATATGTTGTACCTGAATTTGTACGACGAGCAAAGATCTTATAATCTCCTGCTGATAAGTTCGCAAATTCAACCGAAGCTTGCCAATCTCTCACAACTGTCGGATCAGAAATTCCGACTAACTTATATTCATATCCATCTCCTTTCACATCGCCACCCGAAATAGATGAAACCGTAACTTTACCATCAGCTCCACCTGGTTGAGTAACATTTGTTGGTGTTGCTGATCCTATAATTTCAGTAGGAAGTGTAATATCTACATTTTCCGTTACAGAACATTTGTTTTGATCTCGAATAGTCAATGTTTTATCTTCTGTCAATCCTGTAATAACGAAATCTGCAGGCATTTCCGTAAATGTTGTTCCATCTAAAGAATATTCATACTTAGGAACTCCACCTGTTACGTTAACAGTAATCGAAGAAGAGTTATCTGCTGCATAACAATTTGGATCTGTCACCGCAATATTATTGATTACCGGAACATCAGGAAGCGTAAGTTTTACTGTTTTTTCAGTTTTATTTCCACATTCATCTGTTACCGTAATTGTGACATCAGTTTCTCTATCAATTGGAGTAGTAGCAGCAGGTGATTGTTCTACAAGAAGACGTTCAGGATTTGTTCTATTATCAGCCTTATTTGTTACATATTGAGTCAAATCAGGCACTTTAAATTCACAATCGCCCGCACTTGTCAACAACATAGTTGTCAATTCAGCACCATCTTTTATCACGTCATACGTTGGTACTTCTTCATCAATTGGAATTGTGATAACAACTTCATCTTCTGCTGTACAAGCGTTTGTTGTTCCATTTGAAACAGACCATTTCAACGTATAAGCATAACCGGCTGTCAATCCACTAACTTCCGTATTATATGCTGTTGCATCTGCAAATACCGGAGATTCGTTAGCGGCAGGAAGATCTGTTGCTGTAGCAACTTTAACTGCACTGACAAATGTCCATTGTCCGGTTGCTGAATTAACTGTCGCAGCAGGATTTGTTGCAGCCAATGTAGTTGATACCGCATCTCCCTTACATGCAAGTGCAAGTGTTTGTTCTGCTCCCGCATTCGTAATGGCAGTAACCGAAGCATTAACTGTCACAGTTGCCGAACCGGAAAGATCCGCTGTCGCATCAGAAGGACAATTAACTGCATCACTGAGCGATACCAACGTATATGTACGTGTTTGTGTTGGTGTAACATCAAACGTATGTGGATTATCACTTGTAGTTACCACCGTTGGAGCCGAACCAGAACCGTCTGTGTACGAGAATGTAAACGGTGCTGTTCCTGCAAAATTCACTGTCAATGGAGTTGTTGCATTGTCGGCACAAACTGTTGCATCTCCAGAAATAACAGCCGTTGGACGAGGTGTAATTTTTGCTGTTACTTTCGCCGGAGGCGTGATACATCCGTAATCATCTGTAATTGTCACCCAATATGATGTTTCGTCCAATTTCGTAGTCACATCAATATCTGCAGGTGTAAGTGATCCTATCTTATTGTTCGCATCAGTTTCTGAAGTATACCACGTTTGAGTTCCCGTCGTTGATACCAATTCTGACCATGGTTTAGCATTTCCACTAACCACTGCACACTTAATATAATCCGACACATTTGGTGCAGAAAGATTATTTGTTATTTCTACCGAAATATCTACCTTATCACTCTCACATCCGTTAACCGTTTGTGAAACTTGATAAGTCTTTTTACTCATAAGAACATTCAAATCAAAAGCTGCCGGTTCTGAAATCGAAGCACCTGCGTCGTACCAATTCAATGTTCCTGTCGTTCCAGAAACCAAACTTGCCCATGTTGTTGGAGTCGAATTTTGAGCAGGACATTGAGAAATACTATTTACTGTTGGTGCTACCGGCACTTCTTTAATTTCAACAGATCCTCCAACAATATCTGATTTACAACCTAACGCAGATTCTGCTTGAGCAAAATATGTATATGTTCCCGGAGAAGAGAACGTTGTATTTGCGAGAGGCGTACTTGCATTTGCATCTGAGAAGAACTTAATCGTTGCTCCTACCGAACTTGGATCAAGAGCCATTGATGCTGTCACATCAATTGGTTGACCACAAGTTTCAGGAAGTTGAGAATATACAATTGAAGGTTTTCCTTTTATTGTTATTGTTCCTGTCAACGATGCAGGATTCGTACAAGGAGCAGTAGCTCCTTCTACAGATACCGTATATGTTAACGTTTCGTCATTTGCTTGTTCTGGCAATGTTCCCGAAATCGTGATTGTTTGTGCAAGTTGATCAAATGCAAACGATACACCAGTTGGCAATCCCGTTACGGTTGCATTCGTTGCATTCTTTGTTCCATATACAATCGTTTCAATTGTCGAACCATAACACAAATCTTGTGCTATCGATCCTGAAGTATGAGTCAATGTCACTTCCGGATTAATCGTTACCGAACCAGCAACTAAATCCGAAGGACAACCATTCTTCGTTCCTTTTACCCAGAAATTAGTTGTTCCAACTGCCGTAATTTTTGTATTTGGCAATGCTGTTGTTCCGGCTGCATCTGAATAATACGCATACGTTGTCGCTCCACTGACTTTCGTTGTTATGTCAAGCTCAGAACCTTCACACAAATCATCAATTGGAGCAATTGTCACTTCAACTTTTTCATATACCGTCACTGTAAACGGATCTGAAGGTATTGATTGACATGTTGTTGTCGTATTCGTAGCCACAACAGTATATGTTCCTGCTCCGGCTGCCGTAATACCTGCTCCGGTTACTTCCGTTGCTCCGTTAAAGAATTGGAATGTCAATCCTGTTTTATCTGAAGTAATTGCAGTATTCAAATCTACCGTTTCGCCAAAACATACAGCGGCTGGATCTGTCACCGTTACTGTTGGACGAGGATTGATTGTTACAGTTACAGTTTTTTCATCATAACAACCTGTTGCATCATCTGTCAAACGAATTGTATATGTTCCGGCTTCACTGATTGTTGTTGCATCTGCCACAGCCACACCGTCTTTCCAATAAGAAAGAGAGTGTCCTGCCGGAGCAGTCGCCGCAGTTGTAATATCAAGTGTTCCCGGTTCACAAATTGTAAATGTTGTTTTAGTTAATGTAAGCGTAGGTTTTGTATATGCTTCAATAGCAACCGTAGTAGTTTCTGTATTTCCACAAGCGTCTTCCACCGTTACGGTAATAGAACCCGGAGCGGCTGGATCTGCAATAGCAGTACCTGCTGCAGGAACTTGTGTAATTGTCAATGCAGAATTTTCTGTACAATCATCTGTCGCCAAAAGACGAACATCTTCAACTACATCTGGCACTTGGAATACACAATTTCCGGCAAATACCATTGGTTTATCCGCTGCAGTTCCCGATATCGTTGGTTTTGTAGCGTCTCCACCTGAAATTGTTGCTGTTGCACCTGTCAATACATTACCACATTCATCTGTAATATCAAATGTAAATGTAACTGTCCAATTACAATTGTTTCCTGAAATTGTTGCTGTTGGAGTACCTAAACTTGACGTTTTAAAACATGCAGTTGTTACATTTCCTAATATACTATTTACAAAATCATTAGCCCAATAAATATTTATTGCTTGCATTGGTGATGTTGGCATACATGCATTTACACCGGTTTGACTATAAGTAGTATATGTAGGTTTTGTTGTATTTTTACAGTTATAAGTCAACGTTTGGTCTGACAACACATTTCCACAAGCATCTTCTACTGAATAAGTATAAATCACATTGAATGTACAAGCTTTGCTATCTTTCTTTTCAACCTCTGTTCCGGTCAATGTAACTGTCAAATCTGAAGAAGTTGGACTTACACAAGCATCTTCATATTTGCTTGCTATCGTTGCTTTTACATCATTAAAGGCCGGAACTTCTGCCGGAACCGTGTTAACATCAATGAAACAAGTATTGATTGGTTCAGTAATTCCACTTATCGTTTCTTGCGTAATCGTTTCTCCTGCTTTCAACGAAGGAGCTACTTCATCAGCAACGTTGATTGTTGCCGTCGCAAGTTCGCTAAAACATCCGTTAGCATCTTTGATTTGTAACGAAACTTGATCTGCAGCCGTACAAGCAGTATTTGATGCCGTATAATTTGCTGTTGAATTATCCGTTGCTACTGCCGTTGCTCCCGTCCACAAATATTCCAATGCCGGAGTTGATCCCACAGAGATTTCCGAAGTCAATGGAGTTTCCCATGTAGAACCAGGACAAACATTTCCTGTAGGAAGACCTCCTATCGTAACCACCGGAGTTGGATTAACCGTTACCGTAATCGTAAACGGTTCTGATTCAACTCCGTCCACTGTTCCTACAACCGTATAGACAATAGCTGTAGCTGTAGTAAGTGTTGAAGTCAACGTTTGAGAAATTTCCGTTTGAGCAGTTGTTGCATTCGATGCTCCCGTAATTCCGGAAACAGAAGCCACTGTCCAAGTATATGTCGTATTTGCCGAAAGCGTTGCACCACTTGTCAAAGTTGGTTCTGCTTCAAATGCTGTTCCGCTACAAATTTGATATTCAAGATCATTAAATTGTATCTTATTACACATTTCAACTTCTACCGGTGTAGATTCTGCTTTACATTCTACATCATCACAAGCAGCAAGAACAGAATATGCTTCTACTTTCATAAACACTTTATCCACCATCGTACCTGTTGTTTGGTACGTTGGATCGTAAATATCTTCTGCCGCAACTTCATAAAATGTTGCTCCGTCATTTGAACGGAACCATTTGTAAGAATATTCTGTATTAACAGGACCTCCCGAAGCTGAAGCTGTAAAATCAATTGGCATTCCCTTGTCTACACAAGCTGCCGCATTCGATACCAACGAAACAGACATTGGCGTTGCATCTGCAATCTCGATTGTTGCAACAGCTTTACAATTCAACGCATTCGTTACATGAACATAATATGTTCCTGCAGCCAAACCTGAGAACGAATACGAAGTCGATGTCGTTGGAAGAGAAAGGTCAATTGTATTCGCTTCTGTCACGGCGTCTGCATCGGCAACCGTAGACAATACATAAGTCCATTTATTGTTGTTAATCGTATTATCATCTGTCACAGAAACCGTAGCCGTACCACTTGCAGAACCCACACAAAGTGTTGGTGTCGTTGCAGGTGTAACTTGCAATTTACATTCCTTACGAACCAATGTAATTGTATATTGCTCGTCGCAAGGAGCTTTTTCTGCAATCGTAACAATATTACGTTTTGCACAATACGTTTTTGATTGACCAAGAGCCAATTGCAATGTCGCATTATTAGCAATTGGAGTTGAACAATTTGCTTCATAGAAAGTAAATTCACTTCCTGTATCATCTACTTGACCACCATTAAAATAGTCTTTCAATGCTTTATTTTTCAAATATGCAGTAAGGTTTTCTCCTATTTCTTCATCTGTCACGTTGCGTTCGAAAGCATCGGCAAATGTATATGGATCATAATTGATTGCAACCGGCACTTTCGTAAAATCTCCGTCACCACAGGCAACCTCACCACTATAAGCCAATCTATATTTTTTAGGATCTCCTTCTGGCAACAAAGGAACTCCATATTCAAATGTTGCCTTATTCCAAATCTCACGCATACATTCCATACGCCAAAGGTCTGAACGATCTGCTTCTTTCACTTTCAATTGATAAGTAACAGTCATTGTATGATAACCCGGAATTTTAGGCAATCCCGAAATTGTCACTTCTCTACCATTAACTGCAACAGTCGGATTCACCGCTTGCAACACAGGTTGAGGATTGGCAGCGTTATCGTCTGTCAAATAAACTTTTACATTTCCAACCCAATCTACATTGTAATCGATTTCATCTACAATTGTATTGTTATTCATTGTTTCCGCACCTGCCACATTTTGAGCAATCAATGCGTATTGATATGTTTGGCCCGTCACAACGCTTGGTACAGACGATTGTTTTACCAATAATATTTTTGGCTCATCTTGTACCACACCCAAGTACATCATAAACGGATACAAAGATGTTTCTGAATAATCTCCACCACCTGAGGATACCTTAATTCCGACATTCACATCACGAGTAGTCCCTCCCGATCCATAATCCACATAATTTGTTGGCAAATCCACATGGTGAGCATCCCAACCAATAGTATTCCATGAACTTGGAGTTCTTGGGACTTGCACTGCATTATATGTCATCGTACCGGCAAAATAGTCTGTTGTCGAACGAAGTTCGTTCAAATTAAAGTCATTTAATCCGGCATTGAATGTTGCTTGTTCCAATTTATTTTTATGAGCATCTCCGTCCATTGCGGCAATACCGAAATAAGCAGCGATATCACCTTGTGAATACGAAGCCACCGTTGTTCCCAACTCAAAAGCTTGACCATTTGGACCTTTCAATTCCGAGAACCAAAGCATACCGTCAAACAAATAAAAATTCGTCATTGGATATTCATCTGCTTCAAACAACAAAATCAATGTCCATGCCGCTGTTGGACCTCCTTCTTCTCCCGAAGCATTAATATTTGCCGTAACATCTTTTACAATATATTGTCCTGACCACTCACCTTCTAATTGTGAACTGACATCAGCCACAGCATAATAAGGTTTACGGTCATCTGTTTTAGTTCCTGCAGTTGTTCCATAAGCATCTGCTCTTACTTCTTGCCAAGTAGATTGCCCCGGTCCACGCACAGACACAGGTCTTGTCCAATATTCTGTATTATCATCTCCACGCGAACCTCCCCAATAAAGATACGCATGACGAACTTTGGCACAACCTTCTCCAATCACACTAAAATCCACTGTTGCCGCACTTGCATTTACAACAGATCCCCCCACATTCATTTGATGATAAGAAACAGCTCCTTCGGCATCATTATTCGGAGCATCAGCTCCCAACTCAGGATTTGCCACAATGGCAGAAGCCCCAATCATAACCACCTTGTAACGCCCTGTTACAGAAATACGTTCCCATTCACCAAATTTTGTTGCAATACCGCTTGCTGTATTTGTAATCGTTTGACCTACAACAGGCAAAAACAAACACGATAACAGACCGAGAAGAATCGATCTTAAAAGGGTAGTATTCAAAAACACACTTTTTTTCATATCTTATTCCTCCCGAAATTATTTAGCAGTTACAGTTAAAGTTAATGTTGTACTTCCCACCGAAATAACAACAGCTTCCGAATCACCAGCCATTGTTGTGGCTTTCGGTTGTATATACAATGTTCCATTCATATTATTGAGTGTAAACGATGTTTGCGGTGAAAAATCTCCCACAGCCGGATTTCCGACAGAGAAATCAAATTTTGTACTTTCTACAGTTACGACATCAATGCCTCCCGACGAAGAAACCGATACACTACCCGGAGCTTCTGCCACCGAAGAACCAAGATTCAATCCTCCGGCAGAAGGTGCCGCCGAACCTTTCACCGTAATCGTACGATCAAATCCCGAACCGGCATTCAAGTTAATTGTACAATTCATTCCTTCCTCTACTTCAACATAAATCACACGATTTGTAGCATCTTTAGCATACGTTACCGAATTGGTAAATGTATTGATGTCGTCACAATCCGAAATTTGAGCACAAGTAGAAGTAACTACCAAATCCTCACACAATTGTCCGTCCGAAATCGGAATAGCCAAACGTTTTGTTTTTCCTGAAACGACTTCCGCCGTGAAGACTTCTCCGGCAGCCGGAGTCATTTGTGCCGCAGCACTCACTTCTCCCGTCACATAAAGAGTTGTTTCTCCTTTTGTTCCATTTTTCACGACAATCGGCTCGTACAACGCACCGGCAGGAGCCGAAGCCTTTTGACGAGCATAGACTTTAAGTCCCGCAACAGGGAATTCTCCTGAATAAGGAATTGAATTACCCCAAGTCGTTTGATCTATTGAAAATTCGTAGTTAGCAGAAGAAAAATCAATTGAAGAATCATCGTCCAAACATTTTCCAAAGATTTTCAATTCTTTTGCTTCTGATGGACAACCTTCCGAAGAAATAAATCCTTCGAGCGAAGCTGGATCAAATTGAAGAGTCTTCTTCGCTGTTGCCGTTGTTTTTATATCCCAAACTTCTATATTTTGACCATTTGCATACAATTGAATCTTCATCGTTGATTTTACAACTATATCCGACAAATCAACTGTAATTGGATATGGTTTTTTCTCTTGCAAATCTTCCGATGTAAACGATTTTACTAATGTCGTTCCATCAAAAATACTTACTTGCAAGAAACGATTACTTCCCGAAGAAGTTGGTTGAGCCGACAATGTCAATTGATGCAATTGATATTGATCTACGGCTATAGAAGGAGAAGTAAACGAAGCCGCTTTTGCAATAATAAATCCTGTATTTCCCTCTGAAATAGAAGTTCCCGTCCAATCGGCTTTCACTTCCAAGTCAGTTTTCTTCATATCGGTACATTTCAACGATTGAATATCAATCACATCATCACAATTCAATGTACTCATTGTCAACGTAACTTTTCCGGCAAACGTCAATGTCGGATTTGTTTTTGAATATCCTGTTGCCGAAAGAGAAACATCTGTTGTATATTCGCCAATAGGCAAACCAGCTTTCATACGTACTTTTCCGGCTTTAGTAAACGAAGTAGATGAGAAATCAAACGTTGCCGTTCCTGATTGCCAAGTAGTTCCGCCATCAAACGACACTTCAAAGTCTCCCAAATTAGATAGTGTCACTGTTCCACTTTTTACCGGAAGAGCCGTTGCCGCCACCGTGAATGTACGTTCAGCCGATGGTCCTAAATCCAAAATATAGTCCAAACCGTAAGCACTTGGTTCTGCCGTCAAATTCATTGGATTACAATAAACCGTTACGTCATCGACCATCACTCTTGAACTTGTAGTATACGTAATATCAATTACAGAAGAGGCTTTTTGTTGCAACTCAACCGTAACCTTATACCATTTTGATGTAGTAAGCAATTGAATTTCTCCTCCAGGTCTCAAAGCATTTCCACTTGTCACCTTTGTGCTATATGCCGTTGTAGTCATCAACACATCATCTATATAAATTCCTGAAGTAATGGCTACTCCGTCTTGTTTTACAACAATACCATAATTATTTGTTGAATTTGGCAAATCACTCTTATTTCCTTCTCTTGCATAAAATTCCAATCGCATTGGCATTTCAGCAGGTGGCAATGTCAATGATTCATCTACTCTCAACGCTACACTTCCACTGTGTGGAGAAGAAGTTTCCATACGAATATTTGTTCCTTTCCAAACTCCTCCATTCAATGCCAAATAATATGGATCGCTACAAGAAGAACCCGAACGAACAACTGTTACCGGACTTTCTTCTGAAGAAGTCGGACAATTGCTTGCATCTGTAATCAATTCAAAATCTTCTGATATACAAGCCACCGGAGCAACTTCTTTCAAGAACGATGCTTCAACCGTTTTGTTTGCGTCCATCGTCACCGTAATTGTCGCATTTGATCCGGAAGCATCACCCGACCAACCGGCAAAGTTGTATTCTCCATCAGGAGTTGCAGTTACCGTAACCGTAGAACCTTCCGGATATTTTGTAAGATTTGGCGATTTTGCAATTGTTCCTTTTCCATCTACAATCGTTGTCGTCAACGTATAACAACTTGTTGTATTTCCTTGCAAAGGAATCGTTACACTTGTTGCTTGACTTGACGAAAGCACGAGGTTTGCATTATGTAAAGTTGAAGAAGGTCCTCCTGTATATACAATTTGTATTTCGTTGTCCGTTCCATTCATTGCCGACACGCCTTGAATCGAAGCCGGCGAAACAGCAAATTGTGCTTTATGAGTTCCTGTTATCGTAATATCAACCACATCGATCAATTCATCTCCGGTGATTGCAAGAGTTTGCGAAACACGATCGGCAGCACAACTTGTAAATTCAAGTGGTGTTGTCGGAGTTGTAATTTTTGGTTGAGGAGCTACAACTTGCAATTCTTTTGTAGCCGTACAACCCGTTGTTGTTTTATATGTAATCGTAACAGTTCCCGCTGCAATTCCTTTTACCAAACCGGTAGAAGAAACCGTTGCCAAAGATGTATTGCTTGAAGTCCAAGCTCCCGAAGCAGCAGGAGTATGCGTTCCTGTCAATTGAATATTTCCACCAATCAAAGCACGATCCGGACCAGAAATTTCAGGAACTTCCACCGTTACGTTTGCCACATTAGACGTAGCATCACAAGTTTCGCCACCATACGTTTCGGTTACCACACATTTTACAGTGAACGAAGTCGAATTGATTGTTGGTTTATAAGAAGTACTATTTGTTCCGACTTTAGTCGAACCTTCATACCATTGATACGAAAGCGTTCCTCCATTTGCCGGAGTCGCAGCAACAGTCATTGTTGCTGCAGAAGCGGCAGGACAATAAGTTGCCGAAACAGGGTGAGTCGTAATTGTTGGAGGTGTACAGAATAATGGTGTTACACATACTCCACTTGTACGAAACTCTTCAGTACCATCAAATGTAATTTGTACATACTTTCCTTTTGAAAGCATAAGATCCGAAACCTTAATTTCTCCACAACCCGTTCCTTTATAATTTGCTGCACTATAACCATCTACCGCAGTATACGACCCTGCCAAATCATCTGCAACAGTGACTGATTTAACATTAACATCATACTCTTGTTGTCCGATCAACTTAATCGCTGTTGCTCCATAATTTTTCAAATAAATCGTTACAACATTTGCGTAATAACGAGCTGTTGCTCCACTACAAAGATTAGATTTTGAACCGACAGTTTTTGAATCTTTGTTTTGAACCCACATCACAAAATCTCCATAATCGTAACCATCAGCAATATCTGCATCAACCGCTTTGCTATTGATTGCACAAATCTCGCTACTTACTTCAAGCGTAATCGTTTGCGAAGCACTTGTACACGAACCGTTAGAAACGGTAAGTTCTCCGGTGTAAACACCATCGGCAAGCGAAGCACTACTGATTTCAATCGGACTACTTGTCAATCCGGCATTTGTAACATCGGCAGGACCTCCTGTCGACCAATTGATAGAATAAGTAGTTGGATTACCCACTGTAGAAGAATACGCCCAACTTGCATTGTTTCCCGGCACACCGGAAATAGAAGTTGAAGACAATGTGATTCCCACACATTGCGTAATTTCCACACTATATGTAGACGGACAATAAGTTGCCTCATCAGTTGGTGTAAATGCTACTTTGATTGTATTTCCGGCAGAAGAAGCGTTAGCCGTAAGTTCTCCGGTAGAAGCATTGATTGATGCATATTCGCTACCCGAAGTAATTGACCACGCACCGGCAACATTTGGAGTTTTTGAAAGTGTAATCGAACCACCTTCTACCACCGATGTCGCTCCCGAAATCTCCGTTGCTGTACAACCTGGTGTAACCGGAGGTGTACTACCGCCAGCAAGAGTTACAACGACAGAATAAATTCTTGCTTCTGCATTAGCTGACGGAGCTGTTCCTCCAATCTTACCTCTACCAAAAGAGTAATATCTATAATCGCCTTGAGGAGTTATAGTTATACTTGAGCATTGATCGTAACCTTTTGCTTTAAGAGCTCCATATTCACTCCATGTAGAATTATCTGAACTAAAAGCTCCATGTCCAAACTGACTTTCAGTTGAACCAGAACTATTTCGTCCTGCAATAATAGTAATAGACTCAATGGTATTTCCTTCTCCAACATCTATAGTCAATAATCCACCAGAAGAATAAGAAACCATATAAAGTTTTGACGAAGGAAGCCCACAAGCAGAACACTGACTTGATCCATTTTTAGAACCTGTACTCACTCCTGAGATCGTAATTCCATCTTTTGTTATTGGCAAAGACGGTGCAGACCCTTCTGCGTAAAGCAAAATTTCTGTTTGACCCAAAGCATTTCCTACACAAAGAAAAGAAGCTAAGAGAAACAACAAATTAAATTTAAAAAATTGTTTCATAGTATAGATTTTTTGTTTTTTTTCATCACTAAAGAAAGCATATTGTCGAAAATACATGCTTTACAACACAAATAAATGACCAATCGGTCAAAAACAAGGCTGAAACACCCATTTACACAATATATCGTGGCGAAGATAACAACATTTTTTTACATATTTTAAATATTTTCGTATGTTTTTCAACATAAAAATTCCTATTTGAAAATAAAAAACAACTTTTTATTCCATTTTTAAACAAAATTTTCTCTTTTTGTGCAATTCTTATCAAAAAAACAAAAAAAAGATGTTACCGTATTGATAACATCTTTTTCAATAAAAAATATAACTAAAAAACTACAAGAAATTCTACGTTTTTAGCAAATACCCGAGAATCCCATGAATGCCATAGCAAGAATTCCCGCCACAATAAAAGCAATCGGAGTTCCTGCCATTGCTTTTGGCAAGCGAGTAAGCGAAAGTTGTTCGCGAAGTCCGGCAAAAAGGATCAAAGCAAGAGCAAATCCTACAGCACAAGAAATAGCGTAAACAACACTCGAAAGCAAATCAAAATCTTTTTGATGTACGATGATAGCGACTCCAAGCACACAACAGTTGGTCGTAATCAACGGAAGGAAAACGCCAAGAGCTTGATAGAGTGCAGGAGAAACTTTTTTCAATACAATCTCAACCAATTGCACAAGAGCAGCGATAATGAGAATAAACGAAATGGTTTGCATATAACCCAAATCGAAAGGTTCGAGCACATAAACTTGAACAAGATATGTTACGATTGTAGCAATAGTAAGGACGAAAGCAACGGCTCCCGACATACCCAAAGCAGTGTCGATTTTCTTAGAAACGCCAAGAAAAGGACAAATACCCAAGAATTGCGAAAGTACAATATTATTGACAAATACTGCCGCGATAAAAATAAGTATATATTCCATTATGTATTTCTCCTATATTTTTTAAGAATTACCTCTAATTTTGCCAACAATGGCAATCAAGAACCCTAACACGATAAATGCTCCCGGAGCAAGTACAAAAATCAACATGCCGAAATCTTCGGAATAAAGAGCTATATCAAAGATTTTTCCCGTTCCGAGCAATTCGCGAACCGCACCAAGAAGAGTCAATGCGAAAGAGAATCCGAGCCCCATTCCAAGACCGTCGAAGAAAGAAGGGATCACGCCATTTTTTGCAGCGAACGATTCGGCACGACCAAGAACGATACAGTTGACCACAATCAACGGGATAAACAATCCTAAGCTATCGTAAAGAGCAGGAAGATAAGCTTCCATACACATTTGAAGAATCGTCACAAAAGCGGCAATCACTACAATAAAAGAAGGGATACGCACTTTGTCGGGAATCAAATTTTTAATCAAAGAAATCACCATGTTTGAACAAATCAAGACAAATGTCGTTGCCAAACCCATTCCAAGACCATTGATTGCCGATGAAGTTGTTCCCAAAGTAGGACACATACCGAGCAAGAGAACAAACGTAGGATTCTCTTTAATCAATCCATTCAAAAAAACTTTAAAATTATTCATTTGATACTGTCCTCCTATTTTATTTAGTTTCTACCGAAGTAGAATCGTTAGACAATTGAGCTGTTACTTCTGCCTGAATTTGAGCATCAACCTCTTCGTCCGAAACGGCTTGTGTTGCACCGGAAGCGGCATCTACATTTTGACCGGCATAAGCTTGATATGCGGCATTTACGGCACGAAGGAACGCACGCGAAGAAATAGTTGAAGCAGTGATTGCTTCTACATCTCCACCATCTTTCGAAACGGTAAGATTGTCGTTTGCAGGATTTTTACCGGTAATATTTCCTTTGTTTCCTTTCTTAAACCAATCTACCATTTTTGTTCCAAGACCCGGAGTTTCTGCTTGAGCAAGCACAGAATAATCAATGATATTTCCTTCAATATCAAAACCTACCATGATTTGAATGTTTCCACCAAAAGCTTGACCATCTTCGGCTTGAATGGCAGCTCCGACAAAATTTCCTTCTGCATCGTGAGCTTTGTAAATCAAACAAGAACCCAACGTATCAGGAACTGCATCCGGCACTGCACCTTCAGGAAGAACCGATTTAATGGCTTCTTCCGTTTTTTTAGCTTTTGATTGTGCAATCGTATCCTTTGTAAGCGAATACATACCGGCCAAAGCACCGGCTGCAATAAGCGAAATCACCGTCAAAACGATGAACATATTTTTGAAAGAAGATTCAAGTTTTGCCATTATTTCTTCACCTCCCCAAATAATTTAGGTTTAACATACGTATTGATCAATGGTGTCACCGCATTCATAATCAAAATTGCAAACGAAACACCTTCAGGATAAGCTCCAAAACAACGAATGACAATCGTAAGGATTCCAATTCCTATTCCGTAAATAATCATTCCGCATTTGCTCATTGGCGATGTCACATAATCGGTTGCCATGAATATTGCCCCCAACATCAAACCTCCGGTAAACAAATGTTGAACAGGAGACATATAAGCTGTAGGATCTACAGCATACAAGATTCCTGAAAATATCGCCACTGTTGCAAAAATAGCAACAGGAATGTGCCAAGTAATGATTTTTCTCCACAAAAGGAATGCAAAACCAAGAAGCAACGCAAGAGCGGAAACTTCTCCCAAACTACCTCCCATTTGACCAAAAATCAAATCCATCGTTTCCGGAATATTCGATGCACCGCCTTCTTTCATCAACGAAAGAGCTGTTGCTCCCGTTTCGGCATCAAGATACGAACCCGAAAATCCCATTGGGCGTGGCCAAGTTGTCATTTGCACCGGGAATGAAATAAGCAAAAATACACGACCTACAAGAGCCGGATTAAACACATTATTTCCTAAACCTCCAAACGACATTTTTCCTACACCTATTGCAACAATAGCTCCAACAATAACAATCCAAATAGGAAGATTTGAAGGTAAATTGAATGCCAAAAGCACTCCGGTAAGAATAGCCGATCCGTCACAAACTTGCACTTTTGTTTTTAACAAAAATTTTTGAATCGCGGCTTCACACAATACACATGCTGCGACCGAAGTAAGTGTAACAATCAACGCTCCCCAACCAAAGAAATACAGCGATGCTATAAATGCCGGTACAAGAGCAATGAGTACACCATACATATTTTTTTCTACTGAATCGCCACTGTGTACATGTGGCGACGCTGATACAAATAAATTCATCATTTATAAAATTTAATGACTAACTACAAAAAATGATTATTTGGCATTACGTGCACGAATAATTCCTCCAACCTTTCCTTTTCCAAGTCGGATATAATCAAGAAGCGGACGTCCTGATGGGCATGTGTAACTACATGAACCACATTCTATACAATCCATGATATGATTCTTTTCTGCCGAATCCCAAATTGCATTGCCCGCCAATTTAGAAAGCAAAAATGGTTCAAGACCCATCGGACAAGCAGACACGCATTTTGCACAACGAATACAATTATTCATTTTTGCACGTTGCGACTCAAGCGTTGGCATAATCAATAATCCCGAACTTCCTTTTGTCATCGGCACATCTATCGAAACAAGTGCTTTACCCATCATCGGACCTCCTCCGATAATCTTTCCGGTATCTTCAGGAAGACCTCCGGCTTGAGCTATCAATTCTGAAAACGGAGTTCCAATACGAGCAAGGAAATTACTTGGACGAGCTACCGATTTTCCTGTCACTGTAATGATACGTTCGAAAAGAGGTTTATTTTTTTGCACCGCTTCATAAATTGCGTATGCTGTTCCTACGTTTTGAACAACCGCACCAACAGCAATAGGAAGAGCTCCACTTGGCACTTGTCGACCAATTGTTGCGTCGATCAATTGTTTTTCTCCACCTTGCGGATATTGTACTTTCAACGGACAAATCTCTATTCCGGAATATTCTGTCGCCAATTTTTGCATGTGTTTGATAGCGTCAGGTTTATTATTTTCTATTCCGATAACAGCTCTATTCACATCAATTGCTTTCATCAAAATGCTTACTCCAACAAGAATTTGTTCGCCTTTCTCAAGCATCAATTGATGATCCGATGTCAAATAAGGTTCACATTCTACCGCATTGATGATTAACACTTCTGCTTTTGATCCCGGAGGCGGAGCCAATTTGATGTGCGAAGGGAATGTTGCACCTCCAAGTCCGACAATTCCACAATCTTTGACACGTGCGAGAATTTCTTCTTTAGACAAAGTGATTTCTTTGACCAAATCAGACGAGCGATCGATAGATTCTTCCCACTCATCGCCTTCTACATCAATAAAAATTGCAGCTTTTTTATAACCACTTGCATCAACTACATTATCAATTTTAGCAACCGTTCCACTCACCGGAGAATGTACGTTTGCCGAAACGAATCCAGTTGGTGTAGCCAAAAGCGTTCCTACTTTTACTTTATCTCCTTTTGCAACAATCGGAGTTGAGGGAGCTCCCAAACTTTGACCCAGCATAACAATGGCTTGCTTTGGCAAAGAAGCCACTTGAATTGTTTGATGTGCTGAAAGTTTGTTTTCAGCAGGGTGAATCCCCCCTATACTAAATGTTTTCATACGCTATTTTTCTTATTCTTTAGTTAGGGTTATTTTTTTCTCAACAGAAGATTCTTTAGGTTCTTCCGTTTTTGGTTTTCGTGCCGGGAATCCGATTTCGTGAATAGCACCCGTAGGACAAGCCTCAACGCATTTTCGACACAAACGACATTTTTCGTAATCTATATAAGCTACGTTGTTTTCAATCTTAATTGCCTCAAATTGGCATTCTTTTGCACATTTTCCACAACCAATGCAAGCAACAGAACATGCTTTACGAGCAACCGCACCCTTGTCTTTATTGACACAACTAACAAAAACACGACGACCCTTAGGTCCTTTTTTCCGCAACTCAATAATTAGTTTCGGACATGCTTTTACACACGCTCCACAAGACGTACATTTTTCTTCATCAACTTCTGGCAATCCCGTTTCAGGATTGATAAAAATTGCACCAAAATTACATACGTTCACACAGTCGCCAAAGCCTAAACAGCCAAAAGCACACCCCGTTTCTCCTCCATAAAGACTTGCAGCGATAGCACACGATTTTGCACCATCAAAAGTATTTACTTTTGGACGATTGAGACATGACCCATTACAACGCACAACTGCGACTTTCGGTTCAGCCACCACAGCTTCCATACCTAACACACCTGCAATCTTCGCCATTGTTGCATTTCCTCCAACCGGACAAAGCATACCATCAAGCGAACTTGCAGAAACACAAGCTGACGCAAATCCACGACACCCAGGGTATCCACAACCACCACAGTTTGCTCCGGGCAAAGTTGCTTCTACCTCATCGATTCGCGGATCTTCCACCACCTTAAATTTTTGGGCTGCAACAAACAAAATCACCGCAGCCAAGGCTCCAATAATGCCTAATACAAAAATTGCTGTATAATCCATTAGTATTTAGAATTTTGATTTTATAACTTTTTTGCAATAAACAAAAACCGACGTTTCAACTGATCTTTGAAAAAAGAAAGTATGATATAATACACAGACAAAACAACGAGAGAAATCACTCCCGCAAAAGCATCGGTCACATAACCTTTTGCCACGAATAGAGAAATTAACATCAATAAAAAAGGGATAACAAAAGCAAACAATACTGCTTTGAGACCCATTGAATAATTTCCCGTCACAAGAATTTCTTCTCCAATCGAAAAATCCGAGTGAGGCAAAACGACCTCAATCTCACGATCTTCTTTGTCTGCAGCCGAACAAGCCGATTGAGCATGACAACCTGAACACGCAGATTTTCGTTCAATTTTAACGATTGCTTTTGAAGTATTTATACTCAAAATCACTCCCTTATGTTCTATTTGTTCGGACATAAAAACACCAAATAATTCTGCAAATATAGACATTTTTAACAAAAAAACGTTTTTTTGTCCGTTTTTTACAAAAAAGACGATTTATATTTTTTTATTCATGTCACAAATATTTTTTCTTATTTTTATTTCAAAAACAAGTCTGTCAATTTCATTTTTTGTTTTTTGGTCAAAATATCGTATCTTTACACGCTAAACGCTAATTTTATTACCAATAAGTATGAGACCTGAAGATATTGAAAATGAAGAATTAAATTCACAAAACATCTCAACCGAAGAAGACGCACCAAACGCTATTTCGGACGATGAGAATATGGATTCGTCTGAAAAAATCTCATCTACAACATCAACACAAAAAAGAGCCAAATATAAAATCCCTCCGCTTAATACAGAAGAAACGAAACATTTCTTATCCGGAATGTTTCAAACTTGGTTTCTCGATTATGCTTCTTACGTAAATCTTGACAGAGCCGTTCCTCACATCAACGATGGATTGAAACCGGTTCAACGTCGGATTCTTCATTCCATGAAAAGACTGGAAGATGGCAGATACAACAAAGTCGCCAACATTGTAGGTCATACCATGCAATTTCACCCACACGGAGACTCTTCAATTGCCGGAGCATTGGTCACTATGGGACAAAAAGATTTGCTCATCGATTGTCAAGGAAACTGGGGACATATTTTAACCGGAGATGATGCTGCGGCATCTCGTTATATAGAAGCAAGATTATCGAATTTTGCAAAAGAGATTTTGTATAGTCCGAAAGTTACGGAATGGAAACCTTCGTATGACGGAAGAAATCAAGAACCAATCACACTTCCCGTAAAATTCCCATTACTGCTTGCACAAGGAACAGAAGGTATCGGAGTTGGATTAAATTCAAAAATTCTTCCTCACAACTTCAACGAATTATTAGATGCAGCCATTGCATATTTGAAAGAAAAAGAATTTGAACTTTATCCGGACTTTATTACCGGAGGACAAATTGATATTTCAAAATACAACGATGGAAAACGTGGAGGACAAATTCGCATACGAGCAAAAATCAACAAATTAGACCAAAAGACGCTTGTCATCAGCGAAATTCCTTTCGGGACAACAACGCCATCATTGAGCACTTCTATCACCAAAGCACTTGAAAGTGGTAAGATTAAAATCAAAAAAGTAGAAGATAACACTTCAAAAAATGCAGAAATTTTAGTTCATCTACTTCCTGGAACATCTTCGGACAAAACAATCGATGCTCTATATGCTTTCACCAACTGCGAAATAAGCATTTCGCCAAATTGTTGCGTCATCGACAACAACAAACCAATGTTTGTGGGGGTTAGCGATTTGCTTCGCAAAAGCGTGGATAACACGAAAGAAATTTTTCGCAGAGAATTAGAAATTCAACGCTACGAATTACTTGAAAAATTATTCATCGTTTCGCTTGAAAAAATCTTCATGACAGAACGCATTTACAAAGACAAAGAATTTGAAAATGCAAAATCTCAAGAAGAAGCGATTAAACACATCGACAAACGATTAATTCCGTACAAAAAAGATTTCATTCGTGAAATCACAACCGAAGATTTGCAACGATTATTTGAAATAAAAATGGGGCGAATCTTAAAATACAGAGCCGAAGAAGCCGACGACTTAATGATTGGACTGAAAGATTCCATCAAAGAAGTAGAATATCATTTAGCACATCTCATAGACTACACCATCACTTGGTACAAAGGACTCAAAGCCCGTTATGGCAAAAAATATCCTCGAAAAACAGAAATCAGAAACTTTGAGAATATCGAAGCGGCAAAAGTAGTCGAAGCAAACGAAAAACTGTACATTGATCGAGAAAATGGATTTATCGGCACAGGACTCAAAAAATATGAATACATCTGTAATTGTTCGGACATTGACGACATTATCATTTTCTTTAAAAATGGAAAATATAAAATTGTTAAAGTTGCCGACAAATTACACGTCGGAAAAGACATTATTCACATTGCCGTTTTCAAGAAAAATGACAAACGAACAGTCTATAATGCCGTCTATCGAGATGGGAAAGATGGATTTTACTACATCAAACGATTCAGCGTATTCGGCATAACAAGAGACAAAGAATACGATCTCACACAAGAAACGGCAAATTCAAAAGTAATTTATTTTTCGGCAAATCCAAATGGCGAAGCTGAAATCATCAAAATAACGCACAAGCCAAAAGCACGTTTGAAAACATTGGTTTTTGAAAAAGATTTCAGCGAAATATCAATCAAAGGACGTGGAGCTCAAGGAAATATCCTCACCAAAATGGACATTCATCGCATCACGTTGAAAGCCAAAGGAGGAAGTACGCTCGGAGGAAGAAACGTTTGGTTCGACCACGATGTTCATCGATTAAATTATGACGGAAGAGGAATCTTATTAGGAGAATTTCATGCCGACGATCTCATTTTGGTAATCAACAAAAAAGGAGAATATTACACCACTTCATTTGAAGTTACCAATCATTACGATCCGGACATTCTTCGTATCGAAAAATTTAATCCAAACAAAATTTGGTCTCTTGCCCTCACCGACGCAGACCAACAAGGATTCAAATACATCAAGCGATTCAGCCTTGACCCTACAACAAAAAAAATCAGTTTGATTGGAGAAAACGAAGCGTCAAAACTTCTAATCCTGACCGACACGGTTTTCCCTCGTTTCAAAGCCACATTCGGAGGAAACGACACACATCGAGAATCATTAGAAATTGATGTAGAACAATTCATTGGAGTAAAAAGCGTCAAAGCAAAAGGAAAACGAATCAGC
>JAGCLW010000026.1 GCA_017646805.1 Paludibacteraceae bacterium
GCAAAAAGATCTGCCTCCGTATGTGATTTTTACAGATCGATCTCTTGAAGCAATGGCCAGATCGTATCCGTTAACGATTGAAGAATTACAAAATATTCCGGGAGTAGGAAGCGGAAAATCAACAAAATTCGGAGACGAGTTTGTCAAGTTGATTAAGGCTCATGTTGAAGTAAATGATATTGATCGTCCGGAAGATTTGCGAGTACGATCGGTGGCGAATAAAAGTAAACTGAAAGTCGAAATTATTCAGGCAATTGATCGAAAAGTGATGCTTGATGATATTGCAGAGGCAAAAAGTCTTGAAATTGACGAGTTGCTTGATGAAGTTGAAGCAATTGTTAATTCGGGAACAAAAATCAACATCGATTATTTCTTAAATGATGTAATGGATGAAGATAGAGTAGAAGAAGTTTATGATTATTTTCTTCATTCTGAATCAGATAGTATTGATGAAGCGTTGCAAGAACTTGGTGAAGATGAATATACGGAACAAGAAATTCGATTTGTACGTATCAAGTTTTTAAGTGAAAAAGCAAATTAAAAGCACAAAATATTGAAAAAAAGCAACTATATCAACATAGTTGCTTTTTTTATTTTTATTAGTTATTAGTTTTCAAAATTTTTATCTTTGCGGGCTTTTGAAAAATAAAAAAATATGAATCATTTTTTAAGAAAAGTATTTTTTATACACTTATTTGTTTTTGTTTCGGTTTTCAGTTTCGCTCAATATAATGGCGGTTCAGGGACGCAGGCTGATCCGTATCAAATATCAACGGTTCAGAATTTGTTGGATTTTTCCGAATCTGTTTGTGCGGGAAATTCTTATGAAAATGTATATTTTCAATTACAAAATGATATTGATTTGTCAGTTCTTGAAAGAAAAAACGAGAAATTTTCACCGATAGGAATCTATAACAATTGGAATGATATGAAACCTTTTCGGGGAATATTTGATGGACAAGGTTTTGTGATAAAAAATCTCAATCTTGAGTTGCCAAATCAAAATCATGTTGCATTGTTTGGTGTAGTTGCCGGAGGTGTTGTTCGGAATTTGCGAGTGGAAAATGCCAAAGTGGAAGGTCATCATTATGTTGGAATTCTCGTTGGAAATGTGATGCAAAACGGACGGATAGAAAATTGTGAAGTTTCCGGTTCTGTTGTTGGAACTCGAACGGTTGGAGGTGTTGCCGGATTGGTTTATCAAGGTGGTCAAATTTTTGAAAGTTATAATTTTGCAAAGGTTTATGGACATCGTGATGTTGGTGGTATTGCCGGAATGGTTGATGAAGAATCTCGGATAGTTCATTCTGTAAATGGAGGAAAAATTTTAGGAACAAAATTCTTTGTTGGTGGAATCGCCGGACTTGTAAAATACAAATCTATTATTGAAGAATGTATAAATTACGGTGATATTCAATCTACAGCAGGAAGTGTGGGAGGCGTGAGCGGTTGTGCGGAATCAAAGTCTAATATCAATACTTCTTTGAATACAGGTTTGGTGGTTTCTTCCGGAAATAATGTTGGAGGCATCTGCGGATATGTTTCTTTGTCCGACGTTGAACATTGTTTTAATGCCGGAGTTGTTCAAAGTGAGGGACAATGTGTTGGTGGAATCGTCGGTTATTCCGGAGATTTTTCATCGTTGTTGTATAGTGTCAATTGTGCAGATGTCAAAGGAAAAGAATATCAAGGAGCAATTTTAGGATTTTCAGGAAATACAAGAGTTTACGTCTGTGCTTCTGATACACAGATGTGCTTGTTGGATAACGGCATTGGAAAAGGAATGAGCGATGGCGATTCGATATTGTATTTTTCGACTAAAGATTTGTTGAATGAAGGACTAAAATCGTATTTGGGGACTGCTTATTGGACTTATAATTTGAATTCGTATCCGATGATTTCTTCGTTGCAAGAATCTTTAATTGCACAATCTGCGATGTTCCCATTGCAATTGTCTTTGTTGGAAAATGTGGCTAATGTAGAAAAGCAATTTTCTACAAAATTACTTCATCAAGATTTGTCTACAGATAGTCGTTTGACGGCTATTTATGCAAATGAAGATTTGACTGTTTTGCTTGCAAAAGGTCAAGATACGCTTTTCTTAAAAAGAGAAAATGTTGTTTATCGAAAAATTCCATTGAAAATTAAGACTGGACAATCTCGTTTTTTTCTAAATAAAACAATAGAACTTGATGGCAATGAAAAAGCTTTAGCGGTTGTGACAGAGAATCTTCCTAAAGGAATTTTTTCTGTCGCCAATGATTCTATTTTGAAGGTAGATGATATGGGAATAATTTCTCCAATCAAACAAGGGAAAACATTTGTTTATTATTCGTTATCGTCCGGATTGAAAGATTCTATGGAAGTGGAAGTTTTGTCTTCTTATGTCGATGAAAAATCATTTGTCGCAGAACAAAAAAAAGATCAAGAATCAATCTTTGAGAAAAACAAACGAGAACTTGATGTTGTGAATCAATTGCCTTTTGTTGTTCAATTTGCTTTCAAATCTTCACGTTTACGAATGGATAAAACGCTTGATTATTTGTTTGGTTATTATGTAAATTTATTAAATCAACATTTGGATTGGGAACTTGAGATTGTTGGACACACGTGTATTATGGGAGAACGTTTGTATAATGAAATGTTGGGACAATGGCGTGCGGAAAGTGTGAAAAAAGAATTTATAAAACGAGGAATTGCAGAAGATCGATTGGTTGTTTTTTCAAAAGCTTCGGATATGCCGGTATTGAATAATGAAACAAAATCAGAACGAACCAAAAATCGTCGGGTGACAATTTTTGTACGAGAAAGAAAAAATGAATCCTTGTAATTTTTAGTTTTTTTTAGTTTTTGTATTCTTTTTCAAGGAAAATGAGTATTTTTGTGCTGTATTTTGCGGCAATAGTTTTATATAAAATTTGTTGTTGTAGGAGAAATGAAAAAATAACTTTATAAAATTTTTTTGTTATGTATAATGAACTTTCAGAAAAGGATTTTTCTTCAAAAACATCATCCATTGTTTATGAAAATGAGCAAGCACAATCTACATTGATGCGAAATGTGTACATTTGGATGACACTTGCTCTTGCGGTTTCCGGAGCAACAGCTTGGTATGTGGCGAATTCGTATAATTTGTTGAACGCAATATTTTCTTCTTCTTGGGGTTTCTTAGGATTGGTTGTTGCAGAATTGGCTCTTGTTTGGATTCTTGCAGGAATGATTCAAAAATTGTCTTTCCTCATGGCAGGAATTATGTTTGTCGTTTATTCGGTCGTAAATGGATTGACTTTGAGTTGCATTTTTGTAGCATATACAACCGAAAGTATAGCATCTACTTTTTTTATTACGGCAGGAATGTTTGCCGCAATGGCTCTTATCGGAACATTTATAAAAAAAGATTTGAGCGGATTAAGACGATTCTTGTTGATGGCTCTTATTGGGTTGATTATAGCTTCGGTTGTAAATATTTTTTTAGGAAGCTCTACAATGTATTGGATTATAACTTACGTAGGAGTTTTGCTTTTTACGGCATTGACTGTTTATGATGCACAACAAATTAAAAATATGATTGCACTTTATGGAAATGATGTGAATGAATCAACGCAAAAAATAGCGTTATTAGGATCTCTCATGCTTTATCTTGATTTTGTAAATTTATTTCTTTATATGCTTCGTATTTTTGGTAATAGAGATTAATTAGGATTTATATTTTTTAATATTTAAAGAAATGCAAAACATTCGCAATATTGCTATTATTGCTCACGTGGATCACGGAAAAACAACACTTGTAGATAAAATGCTTTTAGCGGGAAAACTTTTCCGAGAAAATGAACAGCATGATGATTTATATATGGATAATAACGATCTTGAACGAGAACGAGGAATTACAATCCTTTCAAAAAACGTTTCAATTTCGTATAAAGATACTAAGATAAATATTATTGATACTCCGGGACACGCGGATTTTGGTGGAGAAGTAGAACGAGTGTTAAATATGGCAGATGGCGTTTTGCTTCTTGTTGACGCATTTGAAGGTCCAATGCCTCAAACACGTTTTGTTCTTCAAAAGGCTATTGAAATTGGTTTGAAACCGATTGTCGTTGTAAATAAAGTTGACAAACCAAATTGTACTCCAGAAGCTGCTCAAGAGGCTGTTTTTGATTTGATGTTTACGCTTAATGCGACAGAAGAACAATTGGATTTTGCTACGGTTTTTGGTTCTGCGAAAAATAATTGGATGGGTCCGGATTATAAAACTCCGACAAAGGATATTACGTATCTTTTAGATCAAATTATAGAACATATTCCTGCTCCGCAAAAAAGAGAAGGAACACCTCAAATGTTGATCACTTCGCTTGATTATTCTTCGTATGTAGGTCGTATTGCGGTAGGACGTGTTCATCGAGGCGTACTTAAAGCGGGTCAAGACGTTTCGCTTGTAAAGCGAGATGGAACGATTCTTAAACAAAGAATCAAAGAGTTGCATACATTTGAAGGACTTGGTCGTAAGAAAGTGGATTTTGTAGAATCTGGCGATATATGTGCGTTGATTGGTATTGAAAATTTTGAAATTGGGGATACTATTGCCGATCTTTTGAATCCGGAACAATTAACTCCAATAGCGGTAGATGAGCCAACGATGTCGATGGTTTTTACGATAAATGATTCTCCATTTTTTGGAAAAGAAGGAAAATTTGTCACTTCGCGCCATGTTAATGATCGCTTGATTAAAGAATTGGATAAGAATCTTGCTCTTCGTGTACAAAAGTCGGATAATGCAGATAAGTGGACTGTTTTTGGACGTGGAGTGCTTCATTTGTCGGTTCTTATAGAAACAATGCGTCGAGAAGGATACGAGTTGCAAGTTGGTCAGCCTCAAGTGATTTTTAAAGAAATTAACGGAGTAAAATGTGAGCCTGTCGAACAATTGACCGTAAATGTTCCGGAAGAAAATTCAGGAAAAGTGATAGAAATGGTGTCAATACGTAAGGGAGAAATGCTTTCTATGGAATTGAAAAATGATCGTGCACATCTTGAGTTTGTCATTCCTTCTCGAGGAATAATCGGTTTGCGAACTAATGTATTGACGGCTACAGCGGGAGAAGCGGTGATGTCTCATCGTTTTTTGGAATATCAACCTTATAAAGGAGATATAGAAAAACGAAATAATGGTTCTATTATTGCGATGGAGAGCGGAACTGCATTTGCGTATGCTTTGAATAAATTACAAGATAGAGGAAAGTTTTTCATCTTTCCACAAGATGAAATTTATGGTGGACAAGTTGTTGGTGAGCATTGTAAAGAAGGAGATCTTGTTGTCAATGTAACAAAGTCAAAGAAATTGACAAACATGCGTGCTTCAGGATCAGATGAAAAAGTAAGTCTTGCTCCTCCAATTCAATTTTCTCTTGAAGAAGCACTTGAATACATTAAAGAAGATGAATATGTAGAAGTGACTCCGAAGTCAATACGTTTGCGTAAGATTTATTTAGATGAGAATGAACGTAAAAAAATGGCAAAAGCATAATAATTATAATATCTACTACTATGGTTTTTCGTAAATTATTTTTACTTTTTAATTTATTTTTTCTTGGAACTTTATTTCTTTTTGCAAATGAAGTAGACATGGAATATCCTGCATGGACTGATCCTTGTCGTTGTCCGCAAGAAGTAGAGGCCGAATTAGAAGAAAAAATGCGTAATGAAGAAGAATTGACGATGAAAGTTGATACTGCGGCTCAATTTCGTGGAGGAATGGAAGCTTTTTATGCATATCAAAATCGATTGATTCAGTATCCTGCAAAAAATGCACAAGATAGTGCTCAATATGTTGTAATGTGTCGCTTTGTTGTAGAACGAGATGGTTCTTTATCTAATATAAATTTGATGACAAATACGGATTCTGAATTTGAAAATGAAGCTCGTCGTTTTTTAGAAACAATGCCTCGATGGATTCCGGCTCGAGCAGAAGGAAAAAATGTTCGTTCATGGAATGTGCTTCGTCTTTATTTTGGTTATCCTGATCCAGACGAACCGGAACGTGTAGATGAGATTTTGGCAACAGAAATAGAATTTGAAAAACCATAAAAAAAACAAAAAAAAGAGACATGAAAAAATGTCTCTTTTTTTGTTAAAAAACTAAGGGAATGCAAAACTTTATTCTACAGAATTGATTTTTTGTCCATTGAAAAAAGAAATGATATTATTTGAACATTCTTGAGAAATTGCATTTCTTGCTTCTGTGGTTTCAGTTCCTATATGAGGAACAAGAACGACATTGTCAAGTTCTAATAATTGAGGATTTATAAAAGGTTCGTTTTCGTAAACATCTAATCCGGCACCCCAAATTTGTTTGTTTTTTAATGCACAAACCAAGTCTTTCTCATTGATAATCGCACCGCGTGCTGTATTGATGAGGATCGACGTAGGTTTCATTAAGGATAAATTTTCTCGATTGAGAAGATGATGTGTTTCGGAGGTAAGAGGTGTGTTGATAGAAATAACATCACTTTCGGTTAATAAATCGTTCAGAGATTTGTATTCATAAGGACAATTTTCAATTGGTTTTCGATTGTGATAAATAATGTTCATTCCGCAAACTGATGCACGCTTGGCAACAGCATTTCCGATTCTTCCTAATCCAATAATTCCAAGTGTTTTTCCATAAAGAGAAATTCCTAAATTTTTAAGCATTCCCCATTGGATAGTTTTATTTTTAATATTTTTGTCGCATTCATAAATACGGCGAGCGACAGCGTGCATTAAAGCAATTGCAAGTTCGGCCGTTGGTTCTAAAACAGCATAGGGTGTGTTACAAACAAAAATTCCTTTTTCTTTTGCGGTTTTAATATCGATATGATTAAATCCTACGCCGTAAGAGGAAATGATTTTTAATCGTTTGGCAATTTCGATTTCTTCTTTATGAATAGGATATGAAAAAGCAGCAATCAAAGCATCTGCATAAGGCAAATGAGCGAGCATTTCTTCTCTCGAAAAATCGCCTTTTTCCGGCATGATTATGTTGAATTCTTTTTGTAAATCTTGAATACCATCTTCTAATAAGTGAGATGTGATTAAGATGTTTTTTTTCATAAGTAAAAATTATGTTGTCAATGATAAATTTTGTAAACATCATTTTTTTTGATGTTTTTTTTTAATTTTGTACGCAAATATACGATTTAAAACTTTTTATTTGAATCTAAATGCTGAATTATATTTGGATTTTTTTCTTTTTAATTGCATTCTTTGTTGCTTGCATTCAGGCATTTATAGTTGGAGATTATGGGGTCTTTGAACGAATTATTGCATCTACGTTTGACATGGCGACAATGGCGGTGATGGATATAGCATTGCCTCTTGCCGGTGTAATGACATTGTGGTTGGGGATTATGAATATTGGCGAACGTGCGGGTGCCATAAATGTTTTGTCTCGTATTGTCGGTCCATTTTTTTCAAAATTATTTCCGGAAGTTCCTAAAAATCATGCCGTAAACGGTCAATTGTTGATGAATTTTTCTGCTAATATGTTGGGATTGGACAATGCGGCAACTCCGATGGGATTGAAAGCGATGCAGTCATTGCAGGATTTGAATTCTAAAAAAGATACGGCGTCTAATGCTCAAATTATGTTTTTGGCGTTGAACACTTCCGGCCTAACAATTATCCCGGTTTCTGTTTTGGCTATGCGAGCAACGGTTGTTGGTCCGAATGGAGAACACGCAATGAATCCTACCGATGTTTTTATCCCTATCCTTATTGCAACAGCAATTTCTACTCTGACAGCAATTTTATATGTCGGGATCAGACAACGTTTGAATTTGTTGAATCGTGTGGTGATGGGTTGGATAGGAGGAATTTTGATATGTTTAACAATGATTGTTTGGGGATTTTCTCAATTAGATCGAGATTCGATGCAATTGGTTAGTTCTGTAGCAAGTAATTTTTTGTTGTTTTTCATCATTGTTACATTCATAGCCGGAGCATTTTATAAGCGGATAAATGTTTATGAGGCTTTTATTGATGGTGCGAAAAATGGTTTTGAAACCAGTATAAAGATTATTCCGTACATGATAGCGATGCTTGTTGGAATAGGCGTTTTTAGAGCTTCTGGAGCAATGGATATGATGATGGACGGATTACGATGGTTCTTTTCTTTATTTTCATTTGATACCCAATTTGTAGATGCATTGCCAACGGCATTGATGAAACCACTTAGTGGTAGTGGTGCAAAAGCGATGATGGTAGATGCAATGCATACATTAGGTCCGGATAGTTTTGCCGGTCGATTATCTTGTATGTTTCAGGGAGCAGCAGATACTACGTTTTATATCGTTGCACTTTATTTTGGATTAGTTGGAATAAAAAAGACTCGATATGCTATTGCTGCGGGTTTGATTGCAGACTTTGCCGGAGTTCTCGCCGCTATTGCAGTTGCTTATTTAATGTTTTAATATATGATAACATATCAAACAGATGGAGTGAAAATACCAACGTTTTCAAAACGCCGGATAAATGTATGGATTCGGGAAGTGGCAAAAAAATATAATTTTAAAGTTGGAGAAATAGCCTATATTTTTTGCTCTGATGAAAAGATTTTAGAAATCAATCAAGAATATTTGGAGCATGACTATTATACAGATATTATAACTTTTGATTATACAGAAAAAAAAGTAATTAGTGGCGATATTTTCATTAGTTTGGACACGGTGAAATCCAATTCGGAACAATTTGAAACAGATTATGAAACAGAATTATACCGGATTTTGATTCATGGCATTCTTCATCTTACCGGACAAAAAGACAAATCGCCAAAGGATCGTGCGGAAATGACAAAAAAGGAAGATGAGGCATTGGGCATGTTGTTTTAGCAAATGAAAGATAAAAAAGACATCGTTTTAGAATGATGTCTTTTTTTTATTAAAAAAAATTCCCAAACGTTAAAATAATGTAAAAAAAGTTTTTGCCTATTTGTTTTTATTTCTATATCTCAATAAAAAATGTTACTTTTGCTCGTTAAATTGAGAGCAAAATGCTTCTTTTATAATAAGTTTTTTGTGAAACGATTCCGATTTTTTATATCTCTTTTTTTTGTGTTGACATTTTTGAGTTTGAATGTCAAAGCTCAGCCATTGGTAGAGATTGGAATCAAGGGAGGCGAAACGTTTTATTTAGGAGATAGAAATTCAACATTGTTTAATAAATGGCAATGGGCGATGGGAGGCTATTTTCGTTGGAATATTACGGATCGTTGGGCAACAAAAGCACAAGTGGGATACGGAATGATAACATCTCCGATGGAACAAAATTATTTGGATATAGCTGCACATGCGGAATTTAATTTTTTCTCGGATTTTGGAAATTGGAAGAGTGAAAAATGGACTCGATATTTTACACCATATATTCTTGCCGGAGTTGGAGTTTCGACTTATGCGGTAGAAAATAATCGGCGAAAATTTGCGTTTAATATTCCTTTTGGTTTGGGTGTAAAAGTAAAATTTGCAAAAATCATTAACGTCGGTTTGGAGTGGACTATGCACAAATTATTTGAGGATTCGTTTGATTATTTAAAAAATCCGTATGAATATCCTAAAACAAGTGCATTTTCAGGGAAAGATTGGTTGTCTATGTGTACGTTGAGTTTAGGATTTGATATTGGAGATCGAGGAAAATATTGTCGTTAACAAAGCAATAAAGATTTTTATGTTGAATGAATTAAAACAACAAATTGATAAAGCAAAGTTGCCACGTCACATGGCAATTATTATGGATGGAAATGGTCGTTGGGCTAAGCAACGAGGATTGCCACGTACTGAAGGACATAAGAATGCCGTTCAGTCTGTTCGTGAAGTAATTGAGGCGGCGGCAGAGATTGGGATAGAATATCTTACGCTTTATACTTTTAGTACCGAAAATTGGAATCGTCCGCAAGAAGAAGTTCATGCTTTGATGGATCTTTTGGTTCGTTGTATCGAAGCGGAAACGCCAACGATGCAAAAGAATAATATTCGTTTTACAGCGATTGGAGATTTGGCGAGAATGCCTTTGGAAGTGAAAAATCGTCTTGATGGTTGTATTGAAACGACTTCAAAAAATACAGGTTTGACGCTCGTTTTGGCATTAAGTTATTCGTCAAGATGGGAAATTGTAGAAGCTGTAAAAACAATTGCCACAAAAGTGAAAGCGGAGGAACTTGCGATAGAAGATATTACGGAAAGTGTTATTAGTCAATCGCTTACTACAAAAGAGATTCCAGATCCGGATTTGATTGTTCGTACAAGTGGAGAATTACGAATCAGTAATTTTTTGCTTTGGCAAGTGGCTTATTCGGAATTCTTTTTTACAGACATTCATTGGCCGGATTTTCGTAAAGTTCATTTTTTTGAAGCAATTTTGGATTATCAACGTCGTGAGCGTCGTTTTGGGAAAACGGGAGAACAAATTAAATAATAAAAATCGTACGTTTAATTGAATAATAGATATTACATATTAGTTTTATTTCTTTTTTTACAATCAGTTTTTAGCTTTTTGTTGGCTCAAGAAATTTATCCAATAGATTATTCAAATGCTCCTCGAGAGTATGAAATAGCGGAGATTAATGTGACCGGAGCGAAGAATTATGAAAATTCTGTTATAGTAGGATTTTCAGGTTTGTCGGTAGGTCAAAAAATTAAATTGCCGGGAGATGAAATTTCTAATGCAGTGCGACGTTTTTGGAAACAAGGCATGTTTGATGATGTGAAAATTGTCGCGGATAAAACGGAAGGGAATAAAATTTATTTAACAATTTCGTTGGTTCAACGACCAAAAATTACAGATATTCGTTATTATGGGTTGAAAAAATCTCAACGAGAGGATTTGGAATCTCAAATTGGATTTGTGCGAGGAGGACAAGTAACGAAGAATTTGGAAAATCAAACAATTAAAGTAATTAAAGATTATTTCAAAGAAAAAGGGTATTATACAGCAGAAGTTTCGATTCTACAAGAACCGGATAACTCTTTGCCTAATAGTGTTTTTTTGGATATTATTGTTGACAAAGGACCGAAAGTGAAAGTCCGAAAAATCACGTTTGATGGGAATAAAAATTTGTCTCGTTGGAAGTTGAACAAAGCAATGAAAAAGACGAATGAATATAATAAAATTTATAATTTGTTTTCGTCTAAAAAATTTGTTCGAGACCTTTACGAAGCAGACAAAAAAGCGTTAATTGATAAATATAACGAAGTCGGATTCCGCGATGCTTTTATCGAAGTAGATTCGGTTACTCCGGTAAAAGATAAAGATAATCTTGTTGATGTTTATATAAAAATCAATGAGGGAAAAAAATACTATTTTCGAGACATTTCATGGGTCGGAAATACGCTTTATTCCATTGACGATTTGAATCGTTTGCTTCGGATAAAAAAAGGAGATGTTTATAATTCAAAATTATTGAATGATCGTCTGATAATGGATGAAGATGCCGTTTCAAATCTTTACCAAGATAATGGATATTTATTTTCCAATATTGATCCGGTAGAAGTGAATATTGATGGAGATTCAATAGATTTTGAAATGCGAATTTATGAAGGACGTCAGGCTGTAATTAATCATATTGGAATTACGGGAAATACACGACTTTATGATCATGTTGTTCGTCGTGAAATGCGAACAAAACCAGGGCAATTGTATAGCAAATCTGATATTATGCGTACAATGCGAGAAATTGCTCAAATGGGGCATTTTGATCCGGAAAAAATAGTTCCGGATATTCGTCCTAATCCAGAAAATGGAACGGTAGATATTGAATATCAATTAGAAACAAAATCGAGCGATCAAGTAGAATTGTCACTTGGATATGGAGCAACAGGTTTGACCGGTTCTGTTGGTTTGAAATTTACAAATTTTGCAATACAAAATATTTTTAAACCTAAAACGTACAAAATTGTTCCACAAGGAGAAGGACAAACTTTGAGTCTTAAAGCGACAACAAATGGACAATATTATACGTCTGTTAGTGCACAATTTGTGGATCCTTGGTGTGGAGGAAAGCGACCAAATCAATTGTCGTTGTCTGTATTTTATTCTATGCAATCAGGGATAAGTTCTCGAAGCAATGTATATTCGGACGCATATTATTCTTCGATGTATAGTTCGTATGATTATGGAACGTATTATGCTTATGATATAGATCCGGATAAATACATTCATCTTTTTGGCGTTTCTTTAGGTTTTGGAACAAGGTTGAATTGGCCGGATGATTATTTCACACTTTCAACTTCATTGTCGTATCATCGATACAAGCTTAAAAACTGGAGTTATTTTATTATGACTGATGGTGTGGCAAATAATTTAAGTTTGGAACTTACACTTGGTCGTAGTTCGATTGACAACCCTATTTATACACGTTCTGGTTCATCTTTTTCTCTTTCTTGCGAATTAACACCGCCTTATTCTGCTATTTCGGGAAAAAGTTACGAAGGAGCTCCGGATTCGGAAAAGTATAAATGGCTCGAATATCATAAATGGAAGTTTAAAGCACGATTGTTTACTCCGCTTACACCAGATCAAAAGTTAGTTCTTATGACTCGTGTGGAATACGGATTTTTAGGTTATTACAATCCAAATAGACGTTCTCCTTTTGGAACGTTCTATGTCGGAGGAGATGGAATGAGTGGAGGCTATTCGTCTTACCAAACAGAAATTGTTGGACTTCGTGGTTACGCTTCAGGATCGCTCACTCCTTATACGGAAACGGGAGGATATAATGGAAATCTATACACGCGTATTAGTCTTGAATTGCGTTATCCAATTTTGCTTTCGGGATCGACAACGATTTTTGCATTGGCTTTTGTTGAAGGAGGAAATTGTTGGTCAGAATTTAAAGATTTCAATCCATTTGATTTGAAACGTTCTGCCGGAGTAGGAGTCCGATTATTCCTTCCAATGTTTGGATTGATGGGAGTAGATTGGGGTTATGGATTTGATATTGTAAAAAATACGCCTTCGTATAGTGGAAGTCATTTTAGTTTTATTATCGGACAAGAATTTTGATACAATAAATTGCAGTGATAGTGTTTTGCAAAGAAAAATCTTGGCATATTTATTGTAAAATACATTGAGAAGTAAATTAAAAAGTAAAACGTATATGAAAAAGACAATTATTACCCTTGTTATGATGCTTTGTGCTATGATTTTCGTTCAAGCACAAAAAGTGGCATTAGTAGATATGGATTACATTATGAAAAGCATTCCTGCTTATGAGACGGCTTCGGATCAATTGAATCAAGTATCTGTGAAATGGAAAAAAGAAGTTGATGCATTGAATACGGAAGTCAAAAATATGTATGATAATTATCAAACCGAAATCGTTTTTTTGTCAAAAGAAATGCAAGTGAAAAGAGAAAACGAAATTTATGAAAAAGAAAAAGCGGTGCAAGAATTAAAACGAAAATATTTTGGAAAAGATGGCGAATTGTTTAAGAAACGAGAAAGTTTGATGAAACCAATACAAGATGAGGTTTATAACGCTGTCAAATCTGTGGCGGACGAAAATTCTTATCAATTGGTTTTGGATAAATCTTCTGCAGTAAGTATCGTATATGCTGTGGCAAAAATAGATATTTCAGATGAAGTTTTGATGAAATTGGGATATGCAAAATAAGTTGTAAAAAAATAAAAAAATAAACAGAAATAATATGAAAAAAATTTTTTTGGCAATAATTGCCTTTTTACCATTGTCATTGATGGCTCAAGAATTGAAACTTGCGTATGTAAATGCAAATGAAGTGATTATGCAAATGTCTGAAACGCAAGATATGCAAAAGCAAATTACAGATCTTCAAACGATGTATGAAGGTGAGTATATGAAACTTTTGGAAGAAGGACAAAAGAAAATGAAGGAATTTGAAGAACTGCAAAAAACAAATGCAGACCAAGCAATTCTTCAATCTCGTGCGGAGGAAATTCGTAATTTGGAACAACGTATAGAAATGTTCAGAACAAATTCGCAAGAACAACTTCAAAAAAAACAAGAAGAATTATTGAAACCAATTCAAGAAAAAGTTTCTCGTACAATCAATGAGATTGGAATGGAAAAAGGATTTACTTATATTTTTCCGGTTGAAGTTCTTCTTTTTAAATCTTCATCAGCTGTTGATCTGACTGCTGAATTGAAAAAGAGATTGGTAAAATAAATTTTAATAAAAGAAACAGAGGATAAAGTGTAGACTCTTTATCCTCTGTTTTTTCTCATTTTTTTATGGTTGAAAATCATCTTTCGTCGGCTCCGATTGGAGTTTTTGATTCAGGATACGGAGGTCTTACGATTCTGAATGAAATGAAAAAAAAATTACCTGAATATGATTTTATTTATTTAGGAGACAATGCTCGAACGCCTTACGGAACACGTTCGTTTGATGTGGTATACGAGTACACGTTGCAATGTGTAGAGTATTTATTCCGACAAGGTTGTAGATTGGTGATTTTGGCATGCAATACGGCTTCGGCAAAGGCTTTGAGATCTATTCAACAGATAGATTTGAAAAAGTGGACTCCAGAACATCGAGTGTTGGGCGTGATTCGTCCAACGGTTGAAGTTGTGGCTGATCTCACACAATCGCGACACGTTGGGTTGTTGGGAACAATCGGTACGGTTCAATCTCAGTCTTATCCGTTGGAAATTAACAAATTATATCCGGATATTGTAGTTACGGCAACGGCTTGTCCGATGTGGGTTCCTTTGATAGAAAATCAAGAATACAACTCTTTGGGAGCCGATTATTTTGTGCAAAAATATGTAGATGAATTATTCTCGAAAGATGACAAAATTGACACGGTTATTCTTGGTTGTACTCATTATCCTCTTTTAGCGGACAAAATTTCTAAAGTTTTGCCCAAAGGCGTAATGTTGGTTTCGCAAGGAGAATATGTAGCCGAATCGTTAAAAAAATATTTGATGCGACATACGGAATTGGACGCATATTGTTCAAAAAATGCAAAAATTCGATATTTGACTACAGAAAATGAAGAACGTTTTGCTCAATCGGCATCTATTTTTTTGCAAGAAAAAGTGAGAGCCGAACGAATTTTGTTAAAATAAAAACTCTTTTTTCTACGATTAAAAGCTTAATTTTCTTAGAAAAATTGTATATTTGCACGCTAATTTGCGTATTGTTATTTACGATACGTTAATTCTTTGAAAAAGAAAATATTAACTAAATTTTTATACTAAATGCAAAACAAAGGATTTGTAGGATTCATTGCAGGAGCACTTTTTTTAGCATGTGCTTTCTATTTGTCTTTTAGTTTCGTTACATCTCATTATGAAACAGAAGCTGAAAAGGTGGCTGCAGGAGATCCGGCGAAATACTATGCTTACATGGATAGTCTTTCTGCCGAAACAGTGTGGATGGGACATACACTTAAAGAATGTCGTGAAAAAGAATTGAATCTTGGTCTTGACCTTAAAGGTGGAATGAACGTTATTCTGGAAATCTCAGTTCCGGATATTGTTCGTGCTTTGGCAAATCAAAATTCTTCAGAAAATTTTAATAAGGCTATGAATTTGGCAATCGAACGCCAAGCAAATAGTCAATCAGATTTTTTGACATTATTTGAAGAAGCATACAATGAAGTAGATGCAAATGGAAAATTGGCTGCAATTTTTTCTACTTTTGAATTGAAAGATAAAATTTCGCTTTCGTCTACAAACGAAGAAGTGATGGAAGTTCTTCGTGCGGAAGTAGAATCTGCAGTGTCTAATTCATTTAATGTCCTTCGTACTCGTATCGACCGTTTTGGAGTTGTTCAACCGAATATTCAACGTCTTGAAAATTCAGGTCGTATTTTGGTAGAACTTCCAGGTATTAAGGAACCGGAACGTGTTCGTAAATTGTTGCAAGGAACAGCAAATCTTGAATTTTGGGAAACGTATGATGCTTCGGAAGTCGTTAATTTTCTTGCTCAAGCCGATGCAGTGCTTGCAGAAGCAAATGTTGACGCAACGGAATCAAAAGCTGATACGCTTGCAGTTGTAGAACCAAAACCTGCAACAGATTCATTGTCGGCAGATGCTATTTTGGGTGAAATTGCAAAAGAAGATAATTCAAACAAAGAACCTGAAAATGTAACTAACGAACAAGCTTTGGTGACAAATCCTTTGTTGGCTCGTTTGCAAATAAATCAACAAGGAGGTCCTGTTGTTGGTTATGCTCATTACAAAGATACGACAGCAATTCGTGAAATGTTGGAGTCAAAAGCAGTGAAATCGATTCTTCCTTCAGATTTACAATTGAAGTGGGGAGTTAAAGCTTTTGACCAAAAAGAAACTTTCTTCGAACTTTATGCAATCAAATGTAATAATCGTGAAGGAAAAGCTCCATTAGAAGGAGACGCCGTTACATCTGCATCTCAAACTTACGGAGAACATTCTGCTTATGCGGCTGTTAGCATGACGATGAGTCCTGACGGAGCAAATGTTTGGGCTCGTTTGACAGAGGAAAACGTTGGTCGTTCGATTGCGATTGTTCTTGACGGATATGTTTATTCAGCTCCTCGTGTTAACGGAAAGATTACCGGAGGACGTTCTGAAATTACAGGAAATTTTACGGTAGAAGAAGCAAAAGACTTGGCTAATGTGCTTGGTTCTGGTAAAATGCCGGCATCAGTTAAGATTGTTCAAGAAGATGTTGTAGGACCTTCACTTGGACAAGAAGCGATAACATCAGGATTTTGGTCGTTCCTTCTTGCGTTTGTGTTGATTCTTGTTTACATGGTGTTCTTCTATGGTCTTGTTCCGGGATTGATTGCAGATTTCGCTTTGGTTATAAACGTATTCCTTTTGATGGGAATTTTAGCATCGTTTAAGGCGGTTCTTACACTTCCTGGTATTACAGGTATTGTGCTTACGCTTGGTATGGCAATTGATACGAACGTGTTGATTTTTGACCGTATCAGAGAAGAACTTCGTGCCGGAAAATTGATGAATAAAGCGATTAAAGAAGGTTATTCAAATGCCGCTTCAGCGATTATAGATGCCAACATAACTACAATTCTTACCGGAGTTGTCTTGTTTATGTTTGGTACAGGACCAATCAAAGGTTTTGCAACGACTCTTATCATTGGTATCATTACTTCGTTGATTACAGGATTCCTTCTTACTCGTTTGGTTTATGATTATTTGATTAAGAAAGATAAAGTGAAAAACATGAAATTCTGTACGAATGTTACAGAATCTTGGTTCCAAAATCTTAATTTCAACTTTGTTGGTAATCGCAAATGGGGATACATCATCTCTGGAGTGTTGATCGCAATTTCAGTTATCTCATTGTGTGTTCGAGGTCTTAATCAAGGTATTGATTTTTCGGGTGGTCGTAATTATGTGATCACGTTCAACAAATCTGTTTCGACAGAAGAAGTGAAATCGTTGCTTGCTCCGGCTTTTGATGGACAATCGCCTTCTGTGATTACGATTAAATCAAACGAATTGGATAATTCTGACGCTCGAGTTCGTGTTTCTACAAACTTCAAAATTGAAAGTAATGATCCTTCTGTAGATGAGGAAATTGAAGATCGTTTGTATGCCGGATTAAAAACGCTTCTTCCTGAAGGTGTGACACAAGAAGAATTTGTAAACAACAATATTCTTTCTTCTCAAAAAGTAGGTCCGACAGTGGCAGATGACATCAAACGAGATGCAACGTTTGCAATTGTCTTTGCAGTGCTTATTATCGGATTGTATATTTTGGCACGTTTCCGCAATATTGCATTCTCTGTTGGTTCGATTGTTGGATTGATTCACGACACGTTGATTATCTTTGGTTGTTATTCTTTGTTCTATAGTATCATGCCATTTAGCCTTGAAATAGATCAAGCATTTATTGCGGCTATTTTGACAATCGTAGGGTATTCAATCAATGATACGGTGGTTGTTTTCGACCGTGTGCGTGAATATAAAACATTGTATCCTACTCGTGATCAACATTCGTTGCTTAACTCAGCATTAAATTCTACTCTTGGTCGTACGTTTAATACGTCGTTTACAACTTCGCTTGTATTGATTGCCATTTTCTTATTCGGAGGAGAATCAATTCGAGGATTTGTGTTCGCATTGTTGATCGGAGTAGTTGTTGGTACTTATTCAACATTGTTTGTTGCCGTACCGGTTGCATACGAAATCTTAATAAAAAAAGTAAAAAAAGCAGTGAAGTGATTTTTGCTTTAAAATAAAATTTTTGAAAAAAAGTGCAATGCTTTTCGCGTTGCACTTTTTTGTTTTTCTTAATTTTAATCCCTATCTTTGCGAAGTTTTGTTGTTAAAAATCAAATAAATATAAAAAAAGATGAAGAAAAATTTAATTTTAGTGTTTTTTTCGTTTTTTGTATTGACAGCTTCTGCTGTTGGCATATACGAATCTTCCCCGGTAGGATTTGGTGGCATAAGTGCCGCTGATGGTTCAAGTCCTGTGACATACGGAGTTCCTATTTGTAATAGCAATGGCGAATTTGAGGCACCAGATGGATTTACTTTGGTTACTTGTTCTACTCTTGACCAAATTAAGAGTGCGTTGGGTAACAAAAAGATTATCATGGTTGAAGAAGGAAAATATGGGACATTGAGTATTGAGAGTACCTATGATGGACTTTCTATCATAGGAAAAGGAAATGTCGTTTTTAGCAAAATCAGTATTTCTAAGGCAAAAGTTGTTTTGATTCGTAATGTCTCAATTTTGGAATATGGAACCGATGGATTACCGGTGACGGCAGGGAGTGCTAATGTTTGGGTAGATCATTGTACGGTAGGTTGGGCAGAGACTTCTTCTAATAAGGAATCGCCTGACGGAGCATGGGATATTACGAAAAACGGCAAATTATATATGACGATTTCGTGGTGTAAGATAATGAATGCTTGGAAGACGATGCTTCATGGATCTTCTGATGACGATGCAGATTCGAGCGATCGTTATATCACTCATTATTGCAACTATTATTATAATACGCATCAACGTACTCCTCGTATTCGTGGAGGAAAAACGCATATTTTGAATTGTTTTTATGAAAATTCGGGTTGGGCTCGTCCGGGAACAACAGAATATGATTGGGCTCGAAAAGCTGTTTATGCTGATGATGGTGAGTATTTGAAAGACCGTTTGGTAGTATCCGACGGATATGCCATTATGGCAACCAATAATTCCGATGTTGTTATTGAAAACAATTTCTTTTTGGATGTGCGTTGGCCGATTGTTTGTAGTACTCCGTGTGAAGAGTTCTCGGCAAAGTATGGCGAATTGCAATCTCCGGATATTTGTAACGGATGTGTAACTTCAAGAACTGCAAATGATGGAGTTAAATATTGTCGTCAAACGGGTAATGAATACGATGATAGCGGATTGAGCGATAGAATTCGTGTGAAAGTAAATCCGGGATCTTGTCCGAGTGGAAATTGTGAAACGCAAGATGTTCCGTTGGATTTTTCTTATCTGCATTCAGATGGGACAACACACTATGTGATTCGTCCGGAAATGTTGAATCCAGGCAAGCGTTCGATCAAATTTGATGACCACGATCCGGAAAATGCGTTTACGCCACCGTATGCTTATTCGCTTGTTTCGGCTTCTCAAGCGAGAGTAAATGCAAAAGCGTTTGCCGGAGCGGATAAAATTCCGATGGTTTGTTGTACGGGCGAACCAACATTGGTATGTACTTCAAATAATAAAGATCAAGAAAACATTGCTGTGATCGAACCAATTACATTCCAATATGGTGGCGGAGCCGTAAATGTTTTGGTTGAAGGATTACCGGCAGAAGCAAAATACGAAGTGGATCCGGAACATAAAGTCGTAACAATTTCCGGTCTTATCAATAGCGACATCAATTATACGGTGACAACAATGTCAAGTTGCGATGATAATAAGTCAATTTCGGGAACGCTTACTCGCAAACCGCAAGAAGTTTGTTCGAGCATGGTTCGTGTTCCATTTGCAGACATTGCAGCAGGAAGTTATGCAGTGAAAGTGTTTGATTCTTCTGACGCTGAAAAATTGGTAATTTCAAACAATCTTTCACTTCCGGAAGGAAATACGGATTTCATGATTTCGACAGAAGGTTGGGCTTCTGGAACTTATACTTGCAAAATCATGAGTGGAAGTACGACGGTGAAATCGTATGAAATTACAGTTCAATAAGTTAGTCGCAAAACGACTGTTTTTGATTGCCGTAATTGTTTTGATTTCGTCTTGCGAACCATTTAAAAGTTCTATCCCTGATTCGTCGGTTTTTGTGGAGCGAAATCTTTCGTTGGGCGAAGGATTTGTGTTGCGAGAGATAGGCGGATTTCTTGAATTGACAAAATGGGAAAAACAAACGGATCGTTTGGGATATGGAGGGATTTTGATTTTTCATGCGTTTGATGATGAGATTTATGCGTTTGATATGGCATGTCCAAAGGAGGCTGATCAAGGAGTGAGAGTTTATGTGGATACGGAAGTGCCGGGACGTGCAATTTGTCATAAATGCGGAAGCGTGTTTAATATTGCGTATGGATCAGGAGTTTGTATAGAAGGAACAGCGGCAGAAGGATTGCGTTCGTATCGGGTGATGCGCTCAGGTACGGTGATTACGGTGATTCGATAAGAAAAAAAGATTTTTTTTTGAAATAAAAGGCTTGAACGATTGTTCAAGCCTTTTGTTATTATTTGTCAATGAGTTTTTTATTCGGAAGGTTTAGGAATATAAAAAGAAAAAGAGAAAGATTGACGGCGTTTATTTTTGAATTTTTACATAATTGTTCTCTTAATTATTTTGTATCTTTGCCCTTATTTTTAATGATTTTTTGGATATAGATATGGAAACTACAAGACAACAAAAAATAGGTCGATTGTTGGAAAAAGAACTTAGTGACATTTTTTTGATTTATGCACGAAATATTCGAGGAACAATGATTTCGGTGACAAAAGTAAATGTGTCGCCGGATCTTTCTATTGCTCACGTGAATCTTAGTTTTTTTCCAAGCGAAAATGCAGAAGAAATGCTTCAAGGAGTGAAAGCCAATGGAAAAAATATCCGTTTTGAATTAGGAAATCGTGTTCGTCATCAATTGCGAATTGTTCCGGAATTGAATTTTCATATAGATGACACGTTGGATTATCTTGAACGAATTGATGAGTTGTTGAAAAAATAATATTCAAGCAAAATTAGGTCGTATTTTGTCGTTGCCATTACATATTGCATTTCGTTATTTAATTTCAAAAAAATCGCATAACGCAATCAACATCATTTCTGCAATATCCGGAGTCGGAGTTTGTGTGGGAGCGATGGCTTTGGTTGTGATTCTTTCTGTTTTTAATGGGTTTGGAAGTTTGGTTCAAGGTCAGTTTTCTAATTTTGATCCGGATCTTAAAATTCAAAAAATAGAAGGAAAGACTTTTTTTGCGGAAGATGTAAAATTATCGGAGTTGCGTAAAATTGTCGGGGTTGAGCGAGTTTGTGAAGTGGTTCAGGAAAATGCACTTTTTCAGTACGAAGACCGACAAGAAACGGGAGTCGTGAAAGGCGTAACGGAAGATTTTGGCAAAATGACCGATGTTGAAAAGACGTTGCTTGGAGGAGAATTTCTTCTTCGTCATGGAGATATTGATTATGCGGTGGGCGGAGTTGGTTTGGCGGCAAATATGGGATTTCGCCATTTTTTTAATACGCCAATTCGTATTTATGCACCACAAAGAGAAGGTCAAATCAATATGGCAAATCCGGAAGGAAGTTTTATGATGGATTATGTTTATTGCAGTGGAATTTTTGGTGTAGAACAGGCAGAATATGATGAAAAAATGTTGATTGTAGATCTCCAACTTGCTCGTGAATTATTTGAATATGAAGAAGATGAGATGACGGCATTGGAGATTCAATTGTTTTCGGAAAAAGCAGAAAAGGAAGTGAGAGAGAAGATTCAAACTTTGATAGGAGAGGGATTTCAAATAAAAAATCGAACGGAACAGCACGAAAGTTATTTTCGCATAATGCAGGTGGAAAAATGGATTACTTATTTGATTCTTTCATTTATTCTTCTTATTGCGATTTTTAATATCATTGGTTCGTTATCTATGTTGATTATGGACAAAGAAGATGATATAAAAACGTTGCGTAATCTGGGAGCTCGCAAGTCTCTTATTCAACGAATTTTCTTTCTTGAAGGTTGGTTGATTTCATTTGTCGGAGCAATTATAGGTGTTGTCATAGGAGTTGTGTTGTGTGTGATACAAATGTATTTTGGCTTGATTACAATGCCGGGAGCTGATATGTATACGATGATTCCTTATCCTATAGAGTTGCATTTTATAGACGTATTGCTTGTCTTATTGACGATAACTGTGATGGGAGCATTTTGTGCTTGGATTCCAACTCGAAAAATAGAATGTTGAAAACAAAAGATATTCAGTAATAGATAGTTTTTATGGCTGAAAGAAAATTTGATTTTCTCGTTATTGGTAGCGGTATAGCGGGAATGAGTTATGCTTTGAAAGTAGCAAAAAAAGGAACGGTCGCTTTGATTTGTAAGTCCGAATTAGAAGAGGCAAATACTTATTTTGCACAAGGAGGTATTGCTTCGGTAACCAATAATTTGGTTGATAATTTTGAAAAACATATTGAAGATACATTGACTGCAGGAGATGGTCATTGTTCGCGTTCTGCTGTAGAAAAAGTAGTCAAAGAAGCTCCCGCTCAGATTGAGGAATTGTTGAATTGGGGAGTTGATTTTGACAAAAAATCAGATGGAAATTTTGATCTTCACAAAGAAGGCGGACATAGTGAGTTTCGTATTTTGCATCACAAAGATAGCACGGGAGCCGAAATTCAGCGTTCGCTTGTGAAATGTGTGAAAGCAAATAAAAACATTTTTATTTTTGAACATCATTTTGCAATTGAAATTTTGACACAACACCATTTGGGTCAGTGGGTTACGCATCAAACGCCAAACATAGAGTGTTATGGTGCTTATATTTTGAATACAAAAAACAATCAAATTGATACATTCCTTTCTAAAGTGACGATGCTTGCCACAGGAGGAATTGGAAATGTGTATATGAATACATCAAATCCGTTGATTGCTACCGGAGATGGAATTGCGATGGCTCATCGTGCAAGAGCTATTGTCAAAGATATGGAGTTCGTTCAATTTCACCCAACGGTTTTGTATAATCCAAGTGAGAGACCTTCGTTTTTGATTACAGAGGCGATGCGTGGTTATGGAGCGGTTCTTCGAGATATGAAGGGAAATGAATTTATGTATAAATATGACAAGCGAGGTTCGCTTGCTCCTCGAGATATAGTGGCTCGAGCAATTGATAACGAAATGAAACTTTCGGGCTCAAATTATGTTTATTTAGACGTTACACATAAAGATGCGAAGGAAACGAAAGAGGGATTTCCGATGATTTATGAAAAATGTTTGAGTCTCGGTATTGATATAACCAAACAATATATTCCGGTTGTTCCGGCACAACATTATTTGTGTGGAGGAATTGCCGTAGATGAAAATGCTTCCACGACCATCAATCGTCTATATGCAGCCGGCGAATGTAGTTGTACAGGACTTCATGGAGCAAATCGTTTGGCTTCCAATTCATTGATTGAAGCGGTTGTTTATGCCGAAGCGGCTGCGAAACATTCGATCGCTTTGGTAGATTCTCTTTCGTTTCAACAAGAAATTCCTTCATGGAATGACGAAGGAACTTCTTTGACGGAAGAAATGGTGCTTATCACACAAACAAAGATTGAAGTAGAGCAAATCATGAGTGCTTATGTTGGAATTGTGCGTTCAAATTTACGATTGAAACGAGCAATTACCAGACTTAAATTATTATACGAAGAAACCGAACAATTATTTGCTCGCTCTGTTGTGTCGCAAGAGATTTGTGAATTGCGAAATTTGATTTCTGTGGCATTTTTGATTATTACGCAAGCAACACAACGGAAAGAAAGCATAGGACTGCATTATACGATTGATTATCCATCAAAAAAATGATCGAGCATTCTAAAATAATACGCGAACTGTCTATTCTTCTGTATTTAAGTGAAGATGGAGGTCATACGATTGAAGAAATTGCTGCACGATTTCAACTCAATTCTCGTTCTGTCTATCGTTATATCACAACGTTTAAGGAGGTTGGATTTTTAGTCTACAAAAAAGGAAAACGTTTTTTTGTTGGAAAAGAAAGTGCGTTTTTCAAAGAAATTTCACAATTGGCATATTTCTCAGATGAAGAAGCATATTTAATCAATCAATTGATTGACAATCTTGATGATACAAATCAGTTGAAATCCAATTTAAGAAAAAAATTGGCTTCTATTTATCATAATGTTGCAGTAGCAGATAGTATTGTCAACAAATCTACGTCAAATAAAATTAGAAAAATTGTTGATGCAATTGAGCATAAACGTCAAATTGTTTTGAACGATTATGCTTCAAGTAGAAGTGCGACAATACGAGATCGACTTGTAGAACCAATTCGTTTTTCGTCCAACTATGTGAGCGTTTATTGCTACGATGTGGAATCCAAAGAAAATAAAATTTTTACGACAAAACGTTTTTCTGAAGTTATTGTCATTAACCGATTGTGGCAATATGAAGACGATCATAAATCGTTTAAAATGGATGTTTTTCGTTGCATGGGAGATAACGTTTATAATGTAAAATTGAAGTTGACGATGTTGGCGAAAAATTTGATGATCGAAGAATATCCAATGGCGGAAAAATATTTAAGAAAAAACAAAGCGGATTGTTGGATTTTTGAAGGAGAAGTTTATTCCTTTTTAGGAGTAGGAAGATTTGTTGCAGGATTGATTAACGATGTGGAAGTCGTGAAAGGTAAAGAATTAAAACAATATTTGCGAGGTTATTTTGCAAATAATCCGTATAATTCAAAATAATTTTTAAATTATATCGTATCTTTGCACTTTATTTTGCTAAAAAAAAAATAATATATATTTATGTATAAAATTGTAAAAAAGGAGAAATTTTCAGACCTCGTAACACGTTTGGATATTGAGGCTCCTCTTATTGCTCGTTCTCGAAAAGCCGGGCATTTTGTTATTGTAAAATTAGATGAAAAAGGAGAACGTATTCCTTTGACTATTGCCGGTTCGGACATGGAAAAAGGAACGATTACGTTGGTTATACAAGCTGTTGGTCATTCATCATCAAAATTGTGTGCGATGAATGAAGGAGATGAAATCGCTCATGTTGTTGGACCGCTTGGAAAGGCAACGCATATTGAAAAATTTGGAACTGTGGTTTGTGCTTGCGGAGGAGTGGGAACCGCTCCAATGCTTCCGATTGCAGAAGCGATGAAAAAAGCAGGAAATCGAGTTATTTCGGTTTTGGCGGCACGAACAAAAGACTTAATTATTTTGGAAAAACAAATGCGCGCAGTTTCAGACGAAGTGATTATCATGACAGATGATGGATCGTATGGCGAAAAAGGATTGGTGACGAATGGTGTAGAAAGTGTCATAAATCGAGAAAAAGTTGATCTATGTGTTACGATTGGACCGGCAATAATGATGAAATTTGTTTCATTGTTGACTAAAAAATACGAAGTGCCTACAGTTGCATCATTAAACACAATTATGGTTGATGGAACAGGAATGTGCGGAGCTTGTCGTGTGACGGTTGGTGGAGAAACTAAATTCGTTTGCGTTGATGGACCTGAATTTGACGCTCATCAAGTAGATTTTGATGAAATGATGCTTCGTCTTGGTGCATACAAAGAAATAGAACTTCAAGCACAAAATAAATAATTAAAAGTTAGAAATCTTTTTTTACGATTGTCTAAATGGATAGAAATGCAGAATGGAGAGATGCTCTCCGTAAAGAAATAAAAGCAAAAGATCGCACGACTATTGAGCGTGTGGAAATGAACGAGTTGGAAGCTTCTTATCGTCGTCATTGTCGTGAAGAAGTCAATCAAGGTTTGACTGCAGAACAAGCTATTCAAGAAGCCAAACGATGTCTTGATTGTGCAAATCCTACTTGTATGCAAGGTTGTCCTGTTGGAATAGATATTCCGGGATTTGTAAAAAATATTGAACGAGGAGAATTTCTTGAAGCGGCAAAAGTTTTGAAAAAAACTTCGGCATTGCCGGCTGTTTGTGGACGTGTTTGTCCTCAAGAAAAACAATGCGAAAGTCAATGTATGCAAATTAAAATGGGTAAAAAACCTGTTGCAATTGGTTACCTTGAACGTTTTGCTGCAGATTATGAGCGAGAAAGTGGAAATATTGCTGTTCCGGAATGTGCATCTTGTAACGGGAAAAAAGTTGGCGTTATCGGTTCCGGACCTGCAGGATTGTCGTGTGCCGGAGATTTGGCAAAATATGGTTATGATGTTACCGTTTTTGAAGCATTACATGAAATTGGAGGTGTGTTGAAATACGGAATACCGGAATTTCGTCTTCCCAACGCAGTTGTAGATGTGGAGATTGAGAATTTGAAAAAAATGGGAGTGAAATTTGTGACGGATTGCGTTGTTGGAAAAACAATTACTCCTGAAGAACTAAAACAAGAGGGATTTGAATGCTTGTTTGTCGCAAGTGGAGCCGGACTTCCTCGTTTCATGAACATTCCGGGCGAAAACCTTATCAATATTCTTTCGTCTAATGAATATTTGACACGAGTAAATCTTATGGACGCATCAAGCGATGATTCTGATACACCGGTGTTTAAAGGGAAAAATGTGGCAATTATAGGAGGTGGAAATACGGCAATGGATTCTGTTCGTACGGCACTTCGTCTTGGTGCAGAACGTGCAATGATTGTTTATCGTCGTTCGGAAGAAGAAATGCCTGCTCGTGTCGAAGAAGTAAAACATGCAAAAGAAGAAGGCGTTGAGTTTCTTACATTGCATAATCCAATTGAATATATTGGCGATGAAAAAGGTCGTGTGAAAGCCATGCGTTTGCAAAAAATGGAATTGGGCGAACCAGATGCTTCCGGACGTAGAAAACCGGTTGAAATTCCGGGAGCAATAGAAACAATTGAAGTTGATACTGTGATTGTCGCTATCGGTGTTTCTCCAAATCCAATTGTCCCTTCTTCTATTGAAGGACTTGATGTAAGTTGCAAAGGAACAATAGAAGTGAACGACGAAATGCAGTCCAATTCAATTCCAACAATTTTTGCCGGAGGAGATATTGTTCGTGGTGGAGCAACGGTTATTCTTGCGATGGGAGATGGACGTAAAGCGGCTGCGGGTATTCATAAATATCTTTCAGAAAAATAAAAAAACAAAATTTTTAAGAAAAGACGTCTGATTTATTGATGACGTCTTTTTTTTGTTAGTAAAAAAACGTTTGAAAATTTATCAAAATGGCATCTTGTTTACAAGTAGAAAATCTTTCAAAATCATTTGGCGATAGAGTTCTTTTCGAATCGGTTTCTTTTGGAATTGACGAAGGTCAACGTGTCGCTTTAATTGCTAAAAATGGTGCGGGAAAAAGTACTTTGTTGTCAATTTTGGTTGGAAAAGAAGATTATCAAGAAGGCACGATTTCGTTTCGTCGGGGAATTCAAGTGGGATTGTTGTCTCAAACTCCGGCGTTTAATGAATCGCTCACAGTGCTTGAAGCTTGTTTTGATGTGAATAATCCTCAGACGTCGTTGATAAAAGAATACGAATTTTTGAATAATGCCATAGAACAAGGAAAGGATTTTGATGAAGATCGTTATCAGGAAGTGCTTTCGTTGATGGATGAAAAGAATGCTTGGGATTATGAGGTTCGGATAAAGCAAATTTTAGGAAAATTAAAAATCACTCGATTTGATCAATTGATTTCCGAATTGAGTGGCGGTCAATTGAAACGACTTGCGTTGGCTAACGTTTTGATTGCAGAACCAGATTTATTGATTCTTGATGAGCCGACCAATCATTTGGATTTAGAAATGGTGGAGTGGCTTGAAGATTTTTTGATCGATTCCAAAATGGCTTTGTTGATGGTTACGCATGATCGTTATTTTTTGGATCGGGTTTGTTCCGATATTTTGGAAATTGATCAATGCCGAATGTATCATTACAAAGGGAATTATTCGTATTATTTGGAAAAAAGACAAGAACGTATCGAACATTTTAATGCGGAAGTTGATCGTGCTCAAAATTTGTATCGTAAGGAATTGGATTGGATTCGTCGTCAACCACAAGCACGAGGAACAAAGGCTCGGTATCGTGTGGAGGCATTTGATGAAATTAAGCGACGTGCTCATCAGCGACGAGAAGATAAAGAATTGTCGTTGCAAATAAAATCGCAATATATTGGTTCAAAAATTTTTGAAGCTCAATATATTAGCAAATCGTATGGTGATTTAGTCATTTTAGATAATTTTTATTACAATTTTTCTCGTTACGAAAAATTGGGTATTGTAGGAAAAAATGGGACGGGGAAAAGTACATTTTTGCGAATGTTGATGGGACTTGAAAAGCCGGATAGTGGTGTTTTTGATATTGGAGAAACTGTCGTTTTTGGTTATTATAGTCAGGAGGGAATGGCGTTTGATGAGAATATGAAAGTGATTGATGTGGTGCGAAATGTGGCGGAGGAATTTTCAATTGGAGAAGGAAAAAAAATATCGGCATCACAGTTGTTGCAAAAGTTTTTGTTTGCTCCCGAAGTGCAACATTCTTTTGTTTATAAATTGAGTGGTGGCGAGCGTCGGCGATTGTATTTGTGTACGATTTTGATGAAAAATCCTAATTTTTTAGTTCTTGACGAACCAACTAACGATTTGGATATTGCGACATTAAATGTACTTGAAGAATATTTGATTGGATTCAAAGGCTGTGTGATTGTTGTTTCGCACGATCGTTATTTTATGGACAAAGTCGTGGATCACACTTTGGCTTTTGAAGGAAATGGAATCGTGAAAGATTATCCGGGAAATTACACTGATTATCGAGAATGGAAAGAGTTGATGATTGCAAAGGAAGAAGAAGAATCGAAAAAAAATACAAAATCGAAACCTAAAAAGGAATCTTCTTCTGAAAAATCCGAAAAAATCCGAAAACTAACTTATAAGGAACAAAAGGAGTTGGAATCCATCGAAGTTGATTTGCAAAACTTGGAAAAAGAAAAAACGGAAATTGAACAACAACTGTCTTCCGGAGATTTATCCGTTGATGAAATTACATCGATAAGTTATCGACATGCTGAAATTTTGGAACAAATCGAACAAAAAGAATTGCGTTGGTTGGAGTTGAATGATTTGTAATTATTTGTTGTTTAGCGTTTTAATTGTTCCGAAAAAGACTGACGAAATAGCATAAATCGGATAAATTACGGAAAGCAAAACGATAGTCGAAAAGGTTGGCGTAAAGTTGAAAAAGGAAGATTCTTTTTGTACGAAAAAGGTTTCGACGGATAATTTTATTATGAAAATTACGCCTAAAATCAGCATGATCATCGGATTTAAAAACAGAAAAAACGGAAGAATTAGCATCGAGAGATTTAACAAAATCGTGAGCAGTCCAACTACAATCGTGTCCGAATCTGTGAACGCATAAGCTTTTCCCGCCCAACGAGTGCGTTGAGCAAAGAATGCTGAAAAAGACGAACTTGCCGATGTGAAAACAATGCTTTGAGGATTGTCGCTTGTCGCAATTTTATGGTTGTTTTTTTTGAACGCATGCAACAAAAAAATATCGTCTCCGGAAGAGATTTCATTTCTCAAAGTATTTGTGTTTTGCTGTATGATATTGATATAAAGAGATTTACGGAAAGCGAGATTTGCTCCGTTGCACATGATGGCGTGTTGTTTTTTTACACAAAATCGTGTGAGTGATTGGATAGCTACAAATTCGGTGGCTTGTAGGCGTTCGAATAGCGATTGCGAACGAAACGACAACATGACCGGTAAAACCAAAAGATCGCATTGTTGCGATTGTATTGTTTCTGCGATAGTTTCGAGCCATTGTGGTTGAGGAACGCAGTCGGCATCAGTACACACAATCCAATCTCCGCTTGCTTGCAAAATTCCTTCTTGCAACGCAAATTTTTTCCCTTCTTTTTTTGCCTTGATTACAAGTGCGTTTTCAAATTGTTCGGAAATAATTTTTTCTCCGTTGTCATAAGAATGATCGTTGACAAAAATATACTCAACATTTTTGTACGTTTGTTGACGTAAACAATTCAAAAGTTGAGGCAGATTTTTTTCTTCGTTTCTAAATGCTATGACAACCGACAATTGCATTATAATAAAGGAATGATTGAGTTAAGTTTGATTCCGTTAGATCCTTTAATCAAAATGGTTTGACCCGAAATTGGGCGTTTTTTGATGTATTTGCTCAATTCTTCTACGTTGGAAAATGAGGCGAACGAATGTTGTGTTTTTGCAAAACATTCTCCCACAAGAAAAACGTTGAGCAAATCTTTTTCGTTGAGCAAATCAATAATTTTTTGATGTTCCGTTTCGCTGTCCGCACCCAATTCTCTCATATCTCCCAAAATCAACATTTTTGCAGGCAAATTAAGCGATGCAAAATTCTCTATTGAGGCTTTCATGCTGGTAGGATTGGCATTGTAAGCATCAATGATCAAATCGTTTTTCTCTGTTTTGGTAAATTGCGAACGATTATTTTGAGGCATATAATTTGAAATTGCATCACAAATTGCTTGCGGTTCTACTCCCATGACAATTCCAACACAAACAGCGGCCATTATGTTTTCTGCATTATATTTTCCAATTAAATTGCTTTGTGCAATATACGTTTTTGTTTCGCCTAATTTGGAAAATGATAACGAAAGATAAGGCGAATTATCCACAATTTCTCCGTTTACAATTCCATTTTTATCATTTAATCCATAGCCGTAGCGTTCGATTCCGAAAGCTTTTTCGGTTAAAATTTCATTATCAAGATTGAGGAAAACTTCTCCGCCGGTTTCACGAAGAAAATCATATAATTCAGATTTGGTATTGATTACACCGTTGAAGTCGCCAAATCCTTCTAAATGTGCTTTCCCAACGTTGGTTATCAATCCGGCATTTGGTGCGGCAATATGGACAAGGGTTTTTATTTCGCCCGGATGATTGGCTCCCATTTCAATAATTGCCAATTGATGTTCGTTGCGGATATTGAGTAGCGTCAAAGGTACGCCGATATGATTGTTCAAATTACCTTGCGTATAGAGAACATTGTATTTTTTTGACAAAACGGCTGCGAGCAATTCTTTCGTCGTGGTTTTTCCGTTGGTTCCCGTAATGCCGATGACAGGAATTCCCATTGCTATACGATGATAAGAAGCAAGATCTTGCAACGTTTGCAACACGTTGTCTACCAACCAATAACGTTCGTCTTTTTGGCATGATTTGTTGTCGATGATTGCCAACGAACAACCGTTTTCGATAGCTTTTTCGGCATACAAGTTTCCATCAAAAGATTCTCCTTTTAAGGCAAAAAAGATACTGTTTTTCGGACAATTACGACTATCCGTCGTGATGGTTGATGAGGCGATGGTACAAAAATGTTCGTATAGTTTTTCTATTAAATTATCCATGTTTGTTTTTTTAGAAAGAGTTAATTTGAAAAATTACTTACAAAGATACAAAAAGAGCGTGAATGAGTGTAGAATTTTGCTCAAAAAGACGTATCTTTGTCCCTCAACGGTCTTATTTTTTTATTTGCTGAGATATGTATATTTATAATACTTTGACACGAAAAAAAGAAAAGTTTGAACCAATCAACGAAGGGAGAGTGGGAATGTACGTTTGTGGACCAACGGTCTATGGCGATGCTCATCTTGGACATGCTCGTCCGGCGATTACGTTCGACTTGCTTTTTCGCTATTTGCAACATTTGGGCTACAAAGTGCGTTATGTACGCAACATCACCGATGTTGGTCATTTGGAACATGATGCGGACGAAGGCGAAGATAAAATTGCTAAAAAAGCACGATTGGAACAATTAGAACCAATGGAAGTGGCTCAATATTTTACGAATCGGTTTCATGAAGCAATGAATGCTCTCAACGTGCTTCCGCCAAGCATCGAACCGCATGCGACGGGGCATATTATGGAGCAAGAAGAATTGGTGCAAGAAATTATCGACAACGGTTATGCTTACGAAAGCAACGGTTCGGTTTATTTTGATGTAGAAAAATACAACAAAGATCATAAATACGGAATCCTTTCCGGGCGTAATTTGGACGAAACGCTCGATAATTCACGAGAATTAGCCGGTGTCGGCGAAAAACGCAATCAAGCCGACTTCGCTTTGTGGAAAAAAGCTCAACCCGAACATATCATGCGTTGGAATAGTCCTTGGAGTGTTGGATTTCCGGGTTGGCACTGCGAATGTACGGCGATGGGACGCAAGTATCTTGGCAATCATTTTGATATTCACGGTGGAGGAATGGATCTCGTTTTCCCTCATCACGAATGCGAAATTGCTCAAGCGGTGGCTTCGCAAGGCGATGATATGGTAAAGTATTGGATGCACAACAATATGATTACGATCAACGGACAAAAGATGGGAAAAAGTTTGAATAACTTTATCACATTGAGTCAGTTTTTTTCGGGTGATCACGAAAAGTTGGAACGTGCATACAGTCCGATGACGATACGTTTCTTCATTTTGCAAGCACACTATCGTAGCACGGTGGATTTTTCAAACGAAGCATTGCAAGCCGCCGAAAAAGGGTTGCAACGATTGACCGAAGGATACAATCGTTTGATGAAAATTGTGCCGGCAAACGAAACTACAGTTGATGTGAACGGACTTCGCCAAAAGTGCGAAGAGGCAATGCAAGACGACTTAAACTCGCCTATCGTCATTGCTCATTTGTTTGATGCATTGAAAGCCATCAACACCATCAACGATGGAAAAGCAACAATCAATGCGGCAGATTTGGACGAACTCAAATCCGTGTTCAAATTGTTTCTTGTCGATATTTTGGGATTGAAAATGGAAGATGCCGGAGCTGAAACGTCCGGACTTACAGCCATGAAAGGTGCGGTTGATTTGTTGTTGCAAATTCGTCAGGAAGCGAAAGCCAACAAAGATTGGGCTACGGCCGACAAAATTCGCAACGAACTTTCTGCTCTTGGTTTTGAAATCAAAGACGGAAAAGACAAAGTTGAATGGACTTTGAATTAAAATTTTTCTAACATATATACTTATTTAGCGTTTGCTATTTATTCGAGGTATTCCTAAAGTTTGGCAGCTATAAAGAAATTCCCCCAGAATAAGTTCAGTGAACGTCTGCACGAAGTGTGGACGGAACTTATTGGGGAACAGGTTATGCCAAACACCTTGGAATACGATAAGTGAATTCCACACTTTTTGTATTTCATTTTGTTTGTTAATCTGTTACTTTCGGTAAGTGCTGACGCGAAAAATAGC
>JAGCLW010000003.1 GCA_017646805.1 Paludibacteraceae bacterium
CGAACTAATCCCCGTTGAAAAACGCATAGGACTTCTTGATCGAAAGTTGCGTGTAATTAATGAGAATGTCCATACATCTGGTGAGTGGCTGACTGCAGCGCAAGAAGCCTATAAGAGCATATATGGCTTTGAGTGGCAGGGTGACAACCTACTGCTTGCACGAGAGGCTATGCTGTACACTTTCATTGAAAATTACGAATTAAAGTTCGGGAAACGCCCGTTAGCTGCATCTATCAAATATATAGCGTACATCGTATCGTGGAATATATGGCAGATGGATGGTCTTAAAGGTGTTGTGCCAAACTCTTGTAAAGATACTATCAGTCCGTCTCTGTTTGGCGATGATATAAAGACTCCTTGCAAAGGATGCGCCGATGGAGGATACTATAATCACACTGGAATTTATTGCTTGATTAAGGATTGGAGAGCCAAAGACCCTGAAACCAAAAAAATGGGAAAGAAAATTCGCTTTGTTGATTTACTAAAGTAATAAGGATTCTAACAAAATATAACCTATGGCTAAATTTGTCTCATCGTTAAAAGCAAAGCTCATTTATGTGTTTCGCATAAATGATAAGCCACATGCTGGATGTCTTAAGGTTGGCGAGGCAACACTTACAGACGAGGAGAACTTGTGGGGTCTATCACCCTCAAGTCATCAGCTCAATGCAGCAGCCAAGAAGCGCATCAATCAATACACGCAGACTGCCGGTATTGCATATGATTTGTTATATACCGAACTCTCTATCTTCACTCGTGGCGGTGCAATTATGAGCCTGACAGATGGTGAAGTACACAAGGTGCTTGAGCGTTCAGGTATCAAGAAGAAGATTTTTGATACAGAGAATAAAGCCAACGAATGGTTTATTACAGACCTTGAAACTGTCAAGAATGCTATAAAGGCTGCAAAAGAAGGTCGTATGTCGCTTTCTTCTTCCGAGATAAGTACAGAACGCAGTCCAATAATCTTCCGCCCCGAGCAGCGTGAAGCAATAGATAAGACCAAGAAGCAGTTTAAGAAGAGTAATAAAATGCTTTGGAATGCAAAGATGCGTTTCGGTAAAACACTCTCTGGCCTTCAGGTTGTCAAGGAGATGGATTTTGCTAGAACCCTCATTCTAACACACCGCCCTGTCGTCGATGCCGGTTGGTTTGAGGACTTTTCAAAGATATTCTATGACACTCCAAAGTATCGCTACGGTTCAAAGAATAATGGTGAGAAACACGAATCATTGGAATATCTTGTGACAAAGAATGGAATCCATTATGTTTACTTTGCCTCAATGCAGGACTTGCGAGGCTCTTCTCTCGTAGGTGGTAATTTTGATAAGAATGACAAGATGTTTGCAACTCCTTGGGATTTTATTATCGTTGATGAAGCTCACGAAGGTACAAAGACGGAATTAGGTGAGGCTGTTATGAAGGAACTGACAAAGGAGCAAACAAAGGTTCTCCGTTTGTCAGGTACACCGTTCAATCTATTTGATGATTTCAGTGAGGGCGAGATTTATACTTGGGATTATGTTATGGAACAGCGTGCCAAAGCAGAATGGGATTTGACCCACTTTGGCGACCCTAACCCATACGCAGGCCTACCTCGCTTGAATATATACACATATGATCTTAACAAACTACTGAATGGTTATGGCGACTCGGAATTGGCTTTCAACTTCCGTGAGTTCTTCCATGTAGACGATTCAGGAGAGTTTGTTCACAAGAAAGATGTTAGTTCATTCCTCAATCTGATATGTAAGAAAGACGAGGATAGTAACTATCCATATTCAACCGAGGAGTATCGCGAAAATTTCCGTCACTCGTTGTGGATAGTTCCTGGAGTTAAGTCTGCAAAAGCATTGAGTGCAATGTTACAATTACATCCTGTTTTCAGTCAATTCCAAATAGTGAATGTTGCAGGTGAAGGTGATGAAGACCAAGAGCGTGATGATGCACTCGAACTTGTAAATAAGGCTATCGGTAATAAACCTGAAGAGACCTACACCATAACTCTCTCTTGTGGTCGTTTGACCACTGGTGTTAGCGTAAAGGCGTGGACTGCGGTATTTATGCTTGCAGGATCTTTCAGTACTGCTGCATCAAGTTATATGCAGACCATCTTCCGAGTTCAGACACCGGCTGTCATTGGTGGCAAGGTTAAGGAAGAATGTTTCGTATTTGACTTTGCTCCTGACCGCACATTGAAGGTTATTGCGGAGACGGCAAAGATTTCGTCAAAGGCCGGTAAGACCACAAGTGATGACCGTAAGGCTGTCGGCGATTTCATAAATTTCTGCCCGATTATAGCATACGAAGGCTCAAAGATGGTGTCATACGATGTGCCCAATATGCTTCAGCAGTTGAAAAAGGTATATGTAGAGCGTGTTGTTCGCAATGGTTTTGAGGATGGTTATCTGTATAATGATGACCTTATGCGTCTTGACTCTTTGGAGTTGAAGGAGTTCGCCAAGTTGAAAGAAATTATAGGTTCGACCAAAGCGATGCCAAAGAGTGGCGAGATTGACATCAACAATCAAGGCTTCACCCAGGAAGAGCACGAACAGTTGGAAAAGGCAGAGGAAAAGAAGCGTAAAAAGAAAGAATTGTCCGAGGAAGATAAACGCTTGCTTGAGGAGAAAGCCGAAAAACGCAAGAACCGTGATACTGCTATTTCAATTTTGCGTGGTATCTCTATCCGTATGCCATTGATGATTTACGGAGCAGACCTTGTAGATGAGGAGCAAGAGATTACTCTCGACAACTTTACTTCGCTTATTGACGATGGTTCTTGGGAAGAGTTTATGCCAAAGGGCGTAACGAAAGAGATTTTTGAACAATTCAAGAAATACTACGACCCGGAGGTTTTTTGTTCGGCAGGTAAACGCATTCGTGCTATGGCAAAGGCTGCCGATGCATTAGATATAGAAGATCGTATTGAACGAATAACAGCCATATTTAATACATTCCGCAATCCTGATAAGGAGACAGTCTTGACTCCTTGGCGTGTTGTAAATCTGCACCTCGGCGACTGCTTGGGCGGTTGGGTTTTCTATGATGAGACGAAAGAGAAGCAGATTGTAGAGCCTCGCTTTGTGGATAATGGAGAGGTTACAAACGAAGTTTTCGCCTCTAATGCACGCATATTGGAGATAAATTCAAAGTCTGGTCTCTATCCGTTGTATATGGCTTACTCTATTTATCGCACCCGTCTTGAGAAGAAGTTGGATGCGACAGACACGATGGAGAACACTCCCGAACGCCACCTGAAAGTTTGGGAAGCAGTACTGCGTGAGAATATATTTGTACTGTGCAAGACACAGATGGCGAAGAGTATTACTCGTAGGACATTACGCGGTTTCCGTCAGATTAAAGTGAATACACGTTACTATGAGGACTTAATAAATCAAATTACAAATAAGACTGCTAAGTTTGTATCTCAAATGAAGCAGGGCAAAAATTATTGGAAAGCAAACGAAGATAACGATATGAAATTTACAGCAATAGTTGGTAACCCACCGTATCAAGAAGTTGTTGCACAAAAAGAAACTTCTAACGGTCAAAAACGCAGTTCTAGCATATTTCATCATTTCCAAAATGTAAGTGATAAGTTAGGGCGTTACACTTCGTTGATATACCCTGGTGCAAGGTGGATTCATCGTTCTGGTAAAGGTATGGAGCAATTTGGCTTGGCTCAAATCAACGACCCGCACTTGAGCTTATTAAAATTTTATCCAGTTTCCACTGATATTTTCATGGAGGTAGGCATTGCTGACGGTTTATCTATCGTTTTGAAGGATACTCAAAAAGATGAAGGAGGTTTTCGATATGTGTATTCTAAAGGTGGGCAAGAAGTTTCTGTTATTGCTACCAATCCTGGAGACGAGTTGTTTGCACTAAATCCACTTGATACAGATATCGTTTCCTGCTTGGATTTGGCTATCGAAAAATTCTCTTGTTTACATGCTTCGATTTTGTCACAGAAATTATTTTCTATTGAGAGCGATTTTGTCGAGAAAAAACCGTCATTGGTTAGAGAGTATAATGAAGGTGATTCGTTTGATATCAATAGCGAGATTAAACTGTTCACCAATGACAAAGCAGGTAAGAGTGGTAGAGCCCGTTGGTATATTGCAAACAAGAATGTAATTACAACAGGAGTTGAGTACCTGAACAAATGGAAGGTGATTGTTTCAAGTGCCAATGCTGGCGGTCAGAAGCGAAGTAATCAAATTGCGGTAATAGATAATTACAGTGCATTTGGCCGTTCTCGCGTGGCATTAAAGACTTTTGACACAGAACAAGAAGCAAGAAACTTCTTGAAGTATGCTACTAGTGAAATCATAAGATTTGCATTCTTACTGACAGATGAATCTTTGACTTCATTGGCGAAGAAAGTACCGGACATTGAAAACTATACAGACCAAAATGGTTTGATTGATTTTAGCGGTGATGTTAATGCTCAACTATACGAACTCTTTGGCATAGACGAGCAAAACCAACAGCATATCAAAACTGTATTGAAAGCAAAGTCAAAGGATAAAGATTAGGTGAATCTGAAATCGCCTTCATCGAGTCCAAAATAAAACCAATGGAGTAAAGGTGAAATGTATTTGTCTTATGCAAAAAAGAACAAAAATATGAACGATACATTTAAAGGAATTATAATAGGTGTTATAAGTAGCTTAATAGCCTCGGGAATAGTATATGCAATAACAGAGTCATTTGTGTGGAATTTTTCCTTGCCTTTATGGATTTGGTTGTGTATATCCTTAGGTATATTTGTACTCATATATGCTATTCGTAAAATAGTTATATATCATAAGGTAAAGAGCTTTATATCAGAATATACCGAGGGTGCTTTCGGAGACTCTTATGTTTATACATGGAAATATAAACGCAGTAGAAAAGGACAATATAGTGCATATGGATATGAGGCAACAGATATTCGTACAAAAACACCATTATCAGAGATGAATAATGGTAAGACAATCACTTTTGGACATGAAGTCCCTGAAACGACAATAAAGATGATTATCCAGCTATTGATAATTGCCAATGTTGACAAGAAAAAGGGTGCGAAATTAAAGAATGTTTTAGAGTATCTGTATTGGACAGAAGACTCAAGCAAACATCGTCTATTACATTAAATGTGTAGCATAACAACGGATAACATAACTAGCTGCTGACAAATAAAATTTTGGTATTATGGGAAGTAGAAATTTGCACGACAAACCATTTGACGAAGGTACTCTAAAAAAGTTAGAAATATTCGAACTCTATACCAAAGCATGGTTGCCTACATTTATTATGTCTAATGTAGAGTGTATATGTATATTTGATTTTTTTGCAGGGACAGGATTTGATATGAATAATGTACCTGGAAGTCCGATTCGCATTCTCAGACAAATAAAAGGTCAGATTGGTAATGTATTCCAAAAAAGAACTAAGATTTATCTAATTTTCAATGAGTATGATAAAACTAAATGCAACCAGTTAGAGTTGGTCTGTGATAACTATATAAATGAGAATGTAGAACTCAGAAGAGCTAAAGATAATAAATTCTTAAACTATAAGATATTGCAGGAAGATTTTAAAATTTTATTCCCTCAATGGATTGAATGCATAAATAAATATCCGTCATTGGTCTTTTTGGATCAGAATGGAGTAAAATTTACATCAGATGAATATTTTATGCCTCTTGTCAACTCTCACAATACAGATTTCCTATATTTTATTTCATCATCTTATGTGAAGAGATTTGGAGGGACTGAAGAATTTGCAAAGGCAATTTCTTATGATTCTGAGCGTGCAGAAAACGAACCTGCAACTTGGATTCATCGTAATATTTTAGAAGAATTGAGAAAACGCATACCACAAGGTAATGAGACTAAACTATACCCGTTCACGATAAAAAAGAATGTAAATGTCTATGGGATTGTTTTTGGGGCAAGCCATCCTCGTGCAGTTGATAAGTTTTTAGATACTGCTTGGAAAGAAAACAATATCAATGGAGAGGCTAATTTTGATATAGATGATGATTTAGGTAAAAAACAATTAGATTTGTTTAGCCTTCAGAAGCTCACAAAAGTAGAGAGATTTAAACAGAAACTACGTGAAAAAATATTATCAAGAGTACTTGTTACCAATAAAGATGTATATGATTATACATTGGAACAAGGCCATATTCCTTCACATGCTAAAGAAGAGATGATAAGAATGAAGGCAGAGGGACTGGTTAGTTATAGTAGGTCTCCCATGATAAACTATGAACAAGTATATAGAAATCAAAACATTATTTCATACATAATAAAATGAAAACAACAAAAATAGAATGGACAGATAAAACTTGGAACCCAATAACCGGATGTACCAAGAAATCTGCAGGATGTGCTCATTGTTATGCAGAAGTAATGACACGACGACTGAAGGCTATGCGTTTAGAGAAGTATCGAAATGGATTCGAACTAACCTTGCATGAGGAAGAACTGGATGAACCATTAAAATGGAAGGGGACCCATAATATATTTGTGTGTTCGATGAGCGACATATTTCACGAAAATGTTCCTTTTGACTTCGTTGATAAAATAATGACAGTTATTGTCAAGACACCTCAGCATCGTTATCAGATATTGACTAAACGAGCAGAACGAATGGCTGAATATTTTAAGGGAAAAACAATACCAGAGAATGTTTGGTTGGGGGTGACAGTAGAATGTAAAGATACAAAAAAACGAATCGACGAACTAAGGCACTTGAATGCTTCGGTAAAATTCCTTTCTTGCGAGCCACTGCTGGAAGATTTAGAAGAACTGAATCTGAATGGTATAGATTGGGTCATCGTAGGAGGTGAAAGTGGTCCTAAAGCAAGACCGATGAAAGAAGAATGGGTACTCAATATAAAAGAGCAAGTAGAAGCACAAAATGCAACATTCTTCTTCAAACAATGGGGAACTTGGGGAAGTGATGGCGTAAAAAGGAATAAATGTAAAAATGGCAAACTATTGAAGGGTGAAGTTTTTCAAGAAATGCCTAATATGAAATAATACACATCAAATATGTCACGACTAAGCGATCTATATAAAGCAATGGAGACATTGCGTAAAGAAGGTCTTTCTTTGAATGAAGACCTTGAAATACAAGTGAGTGAATTAGAGGAAAATATCATCAAGAAGGAGATTCTCCCGATTGTAACAGAAACCATTGCACCAGCTTTAAAGCAGGTACAACGTGAACTGGTATTAGTCGTAGACTATGTTCCTGGAGCACCAATCAGTGTACATCTCTCACGTAAGCGAAACTTTGCAGCAGGCATCACCGATGCCAAGGAAATCCTTCCCGACCCACAGGTGGAACATAAAGAATTTGGACAAAGGAATCCTGCGAGTAATAAAGTACCTACCACTCGTCTAAGAATAACCCTTGCCGATGGTAGGGTCATACAAGAAAGTCAAGCAGCAGAAACATTCCGCCAGTTTGTTATGATGATTGGGCCGGAGCGTGTTCGCTCATTGGGAATGACTCAATGTAAAGTGCCGTTGATTTCTAATACGCTTGATAAGAAGTATAAACGTGCTCAAAAACCAGTCGGCAATGGTTGGTATCTGATGACCAATAGCAGCACCCAAACCAAAAAACGTGATATAGAGAACATTGCCCGAAAACTTAATATAAAAGTAAAGGTAGATATAGTTTGATACAATCAACTTGCTATCAACTCAGGAACTAGTATGGATGGTTATAAAAACGTTGAAAAATAACGTACAAAAAAAAAGAGAAGTTTTACACTTCTCTTTTTTTTGTATTCTACAATGTTGTTTTCCAAAGTCCGTGAAGATTGCAATATTCGTACACGGCGATGGGTTTGTCGGTACATGTGCAGAAAATGGCTTCGGGTTTGTCTTTTAGATCGATTTTCATGCCACCATTTTCGGTTTCGATATAGATGAAAGCGATGTGGTGTTCGGGTAACATGGGGTGAGCAACGCTTCCGACTTCGATTTTAAGACGACAATCGTCTATTTTTGTTGCAACGGGCAAGTGTTTTTCAGTGCTTGCTTCTTCTGTGTTAGCTACTAATTCTTCCATTTTTTTGCCACAACAAAAAACGGGAACTTTTGAGTCTACCATTTTGATAATCACATTTCCGCAGTGATTACATTTAAAGAATTGTACAGCCATAATTGTTAAATTTTAAAGTTAAAAGGTTAAATAAAATTGTTTTTTTTGTTGCAAGCAAAGGTAAAAACATTCTTTATTTTTTGTTTGATGGATTTGTTTTTTTTGTGTGAAATGTAATTTTTTTTGAAAGAAACGTTCAAAGTTGAATCCGTATTTTTTGTTTTTTCTAAAAAACTTAGAAATAGGTTGTAATATTATTGCTAATTTTGCGAGTTCAAAAAAAAATTTTTTGTAGAAAAAAAGATGAAACGGATTTTATTTTTTCTGATGCTTGCGATTTTTGTAGTTTCGTGCAAAGATGCAACTCGGTCGTCGTATCGTCAAACGAAAGGGTTTGTTCAAGGTACGACATACAGCATTATTTATGATTCTTCGGAGGATTTAAACACACAAATAGCGAAAGAATTGAAGCAGTTTAATAAGTCGCTTTCGATTTTTGATAGTACGAGTGTGATTTCAAAAGTAAATCGCAACGAGTCGGTTGTTATGGATTCTAATTTTTTGGTGGTTTTTCGTCGTGCGATGGAAATTTCTATTCAAACAGAAGGAGCTTTTGATATTACCGTTTCGCCAATGGTGAAATTATGGGGATTTTATTCGGACGAACAAAAGTCGGTGACGCAGCATTTGATTGATAGCGTGCGAATGTTTGTCGGGTACGAAAAGGCAACGTTGGTTGATAATCGGATAGAAAAGTCCGATTCTCGTGTTCAACTTGATGCAAATGCGATAGCACAAGGTTATTCGTGTGATGTGATAGCACATTATTTTGATAAATTGGGAATTGAAAATTATATGATAGAGATTGGAGGAGAAATTCGGACAAAAGGTTTGAGTGAGCGAGGTGAAGCGTGGCGAGTAGGAATTCAAAAACCGGTTGTAGATACGATTGGACAAAAGTCGGAGATTTTAGCGATTGTGGCTTTGAGTGGACAAAGTATCGGAACTTCGGGTAATTATCGAAAATTTCGGATTATTGACGGAAAACAATATGGACATGAGATTGATCCACGAACGGGTTTCCCGGTGCAACACAATTTGTTGAGCGTTACGATTGTGGCAAAAGACGCTATTTCGGCAGACGCATACGCCACTGCGTGCATGGTGATGGGATTGGAAAAAAGTGTGGAATTGATTTCGTCTTTAGATGGCGTAGAAGGTTATTTTGTTTATGATGATAAGGGCGTGCAACGGGTGAAAATGACGGAGAATTTTCCTATCTTTGTCGATTAAAATTAAGAGAAAAATTTTTATGAAAAAAATATATGCATCATTGTTGATTTTGTTTTTTTTCTCTATTGGAAGTTTGGCTACAACACGTGAGCAAGCTGAGCAATGGGCAAAGAAGAATTTGCAACAAATGTCAATTGATGAAAAAATAGGACAACTGTTTATTTTTAATCTTTCGGCAGAAGATACCGAAAAAAATCGAAAACGATTGAGAGAGGCGGTTGTGGATTGCAAAGTGGGAGGATTGTTATTTTGGCGAGGAACGATCGAAGAACAAGCACGTTTGACAAATTATGCTCAAACTTTGTCTCAGTCGGTGCCTTTGTTGGTTACGCTTGATGGTGAGTGGGGATTGAATATGCGGTTGTCTGATGGATTGCGGTATCCTCGAAAATTGACAATGTCGGCAATGAACAACGAACAATTGATTGCACGTTATGCACGAGAAATGGCACGTCAGTGTAGAGAATTGCGTATTCAGTTTAATATAGATCCGGTGGTAGATGTGAATCTTAATCCGAATAATCCGGTGATCAATATTCGTGCTTTTTCCAATGATCCTCAATTAGTTGCACGTTATGCAACAATTATGCACGAAGAATCGAGAAAGAATGGCGTTTTTTGTGTGCCAAAACATTTTCCGGGACATGGCGATACGCATCAAGATTCTCATCACGAATTGGCAACGGTTGAACATTCGTTGGAGCAATTGCAATCGGTAGATCTTTTGCCGTATCAAATGTTGATAGACAATCATCTTTTAGATGCGTTGATGGTTGGACATATTGCTGTTCCGGCATTGGATTCTACTTGTACGCCGGCAACATTGTCTTATCCCATTTTGACGGATTTGTTGCGAAAAAAAATGGGCTTTGACGGATTGATTATGACAGATGCGTTTAAAATGGGTGTGGTGCGAAAAATGGAGGGAGCGGAAGTGAAGTCGCTTCAAGCGGGCGTGGATTTGATTCTTGATCCGATGGATTTGTCAAAAGCCGTAAAAGATGTAAAAAAAGCGGTGAAAGATGGTCGTTTGACCGAACAACAAATCGATGAAAAATGTTTTCGTATTTTAACGTATAAATATCTTTGCGGTTTATCAAATTATAATCCGATAGAAATCAATGGTTTGGTTGAACGAATCAATACTCCGGAAGCTTGTCGGTTGCAAACGGAAATGTCGAGAGCGGCAATCACCATGTTGAAAAATGATAGTTTGTTGTTGCCATTGAAACAAGATGAAAGGACATTGTTGGTTTTGATGGGAAAAGATTCGACTTGTCATTTTGCAACTCAATTGAAAAATTATTTGCAAGACTCGTTGCAAGTGGTTGTTGTAAGTTCCGAACAAATGCAAAACAAAGATTCGTTGATGTTGAGTGATACAATAGCAATGGCAGATGTGGTTGTTTTTGCACAATTTACCAAAGAAATTGCCGTTGAACAATACGAATCGATGTTGTCGCATTGCAACGGCAAAAGTGTTGTTGTTGGATTTATATCGCCGTATCTTTTGCGTTCTTACACAGATTGTTACAAATCGGCATCATCGTTTGTCATGGCTTACGAAATGTCTGAGTCGGCACAAGACGCTGTAGCAAAAGCGTTGATGGGTGAATTTGTTCCGACGGGGAAATTGCCGGTGGATATGGATTCTGTTTGTTTCCGAAAATTTGATGAACATCAATTGTTGAGTCAAAATAAGAATCGTTATCGGTCGTTGTTGCCAATTGTCGAGGAAGCAATCGCTCAGCGAGCAACGCCCGGTTGTCAGTTGGTTGTGGCAGACAATCAGCAATTGTTATATTCCGAATCTTTTGGAAAAACAATGTATGATGACGGACGAAGAGTTTTAAATTCGGATATGTATGATTTGGCATCGCTCACGAAAATTTCGGCAACATTGTTTGCCGTCATGAAACTTTTTGACGAAAAAAAAATCTCTCTTTCGGATTCTATAACGCATTTTCTTCCTCAATTTTCGCCGGTTTTTGATAAAATTACAATTCAAGATTTGCTTTATCATGAGTCAGGACTACCGGCATCGTTGCCGTTTTATTATTCAACGATAGAAAAATTGCCTTCTCCTTTTATTCGGTATAAAAAGCGATCGTCGCACGTTGTGCAGGTAGATGAAAATGCTTATGCCGACACATCTTTTGTTTACAAAAAAAGTTTGATTTCCACTAAAGATTCCGTAGGTCGCTTGCCAATTGCACGAAATATGTTTGTTGATGAAAAAGTGTATAATGACAGTGTTGAGGCTCGTTTGTCACGTGTGAAAATAGGGAAGAAAAAGTATCAATATAGTGATGTGAATTTTTTGCTTTTGCAGAAAATTTGTGAAAAAGTTACGAATATTCCGTTGTCTCAATATGTAGATAGCGTGTTTTATAAACCATTGGGAATGAAGCGAACAATGTTTCTTCCTTTGCAACATGTAGATGTTTCGGAGATTGTTCCTTCGGCTTACGATGGGTTGTTTCGTCGTCAATTGATTCATGGTTATCCGCACGATGAAAATGCGGCATTTTTAGGTGGAGTTGCCGGTCATGCGGGATTGTTTTCTTCTGCCGAAAGTTTGTTGCCGATTTTTCAAATGTTGCTTAATCGGGGAGAATACAAAGGTGTGCGATATTTGAGTCGGGCAACGTGTGAATTATTTCTTTCGGCACAAAGTGATAAATCGCATCGTGGATTGGGATTTAATCGGTGGAATATAAAAGTGGACGATTCAACCGAAAAAATTATGTTGGGACACACGGGATTTACCGGAACATGTGTTTTCTTTGATGTACAAACTAATTTGATTTATATTTTTTTATCCAATCGTGTTTATCCTAATGCGTGGAATAAAAAGTTGCTTCAATTGAATACTCGTTCGCGTATTGCAGAAGAGTTGTATCGTATTCGTTAATTTATAATAAAATGTTAATCCTTTCTATAGAATCTTCTTGTGACGACACTTCTGCGGCGGTATCGGAAGGTCGTTTGCTACTTAGTAATGTGGTGGCAAGTCAAAAAGTGCATGAGCAATATGGCGGTGTTGTGCCGGAATTGGCTTCGCGTGCACATCAGCAAAATATTGTTCCGGTTGTGCATCAGGCATTGGAACAAGCCGGAGTGAAAAAGGAAGATCTTGATGCAATTGCGTTTACTCGCGGACCGGGATTGATGGGTTCTCTTTTGGTGGGGACTTCTTTTGCAAAAGGATTGGCTTCGTCGTTGCAAATTCCGTTGATAGACGTCAATCATTTGCAAGCACATATTTTGGCCAATTTTATAGAAGAAAAAAATGTGGAAAATCGTAGTCCGGAATTTCCATTTCTTTGTTTGTTGGTCAGTGGAGGTAATTCTCAAATTGTTTTGGTTGAATCGCCGTCTAAGATGAAAATTGTGGGACAAACGATTGATGATGCGGCCGGAGAGGCTTTTGACAAATGTGCAAAAGTAATGAATTTGCCTTATCCCGGAGGTCCGATAATTGACCGATTGGCACAACAAGGAAATCCGAAGGCGTTTGTTTTTAACAAACCGAGATTGGAAGGTTTTGATTATAGTTTTAGTGGGTTGAAAACGTCGTTTTTGTATTTGCTTCGAGACGAGATAAAGAAGAATCCGAATTTTGTTGAAGAAAATCAAGCGGATTTGTGTGCTTCTCTTCAAGCGACGATTGTTGACATTTTGATGAATAAATTTAAAAAGGCGGTGAAGGAGTATGGCGTGAAACATATTGCTTTGGCTGGTGGTGTTTCGGCAAATTCCGGACTTCGAGAAGCGTTTCTTCTTTTTGCAAAAAATAATCAATTGGAGGCGTTTATTCCAAAATTGGCTTTTACGATGGATAATGCGGCAATGATTTCTGCGGCAGCATATTATAAGTTTATAGAAGGTGATTTTTGTGATATTTCTTTGCCTCCGTTTGCACGAACAGAAATTTGATGAAGTTAGATTTTACGATAAGAGAAAAAGGAATTTTTCGATTTTTGATTGTGATGTTTGTCGCTAATTTTTTGTGGAAATTGTCCATTCAAGGCGACGAATTTCACAAAGAAGTTTTGTTGTTTGGATTGTGGGATATTCAAGCTTTTTTTCGTCCTGCAATACTTTCTACAGCCAAACTTGCTTCCATGTTGTTGAATCTTTTTGGCGTAGATTGTGTTTTGGGAGAAAGCGGGCGGATTTATTTTCTCAATCATTATGCGATAGAAGTGGTTTGGGGTTGTACGGCAATTAAGCAATCGTTTATTTTTGTTTGCATCATGTTGTTTGCTTATGGTCGTTTTACTCCAAAAGTGTTGTATACTTTGATTTGTTTGATATTGATATTTTTTATCAATGTTTTTCGAATTGCCATAGTGGGCGGAATTTCTCAAGCATATCCGGAATTATTTCCTTTTTTGCACGGAGTGCTTTTCAAATATTTGTTTTATTTTATATTGTTTCTTCTTTGGCTTTATTGGAACGAAAGGATTGAAAAATGTTGACTTTTTTCCGAAATTGGACATTGCCAATTGCAATGATATTGGGTGTCGTGATTTATTTTTGTTTTGCAAAATTAGACTTTTTAGATTCGACTAAACCTTTTGTTTATGAGTTTGTTCGGATTATTATGCCATTGCAAATTTTTACGCAATTGTTGTTGACTTTTTGCAAAATAAATTTTGAGGAAATGCGTTTTTCTCGTTATCATTTTTATTTGCTTTTTGTTCAATTGTTTTTTGTGTTGATTTTGTCGGCGATTGTTCTTTCTTTGCCTTTGAATTTGTCAATGAAATATGCGTTGGAAGGAGCAATTGTTTGTTTTATTGCACCAACGGCAACTGCTGCGGCGGTGATAACCAACAAGTTGGGAGGAAGCGTGGCTCGTACAACGATGTACACCATTTTGATGAATTTGATAGTTGCGTTTCTTGTTCCGTTGTTGTTTCCTTTGCTTGAGCCTTCCGAAATGTCTTTTTTCTCGGCTTTTTTTCGTATTGCGAAAGGATTGATTCCTACGATGATTTTGCCGTTGTTTTTAGCTTATTTTTTCAAAAAATATTTCCCTGCGATACATCAATTTTTGGCTTCATATAGTTTCCTTTCTTTTTATTTGTGGGCGTTTACGTTGGTGATTCTTATGGCACAAACGACACAAGCCATGATTCACAGTGATCTGTTGGCTAATTTAGGAGGAATTGTAGTGGCTTTTTTTGCTTGTTGCATACAATTTTCTTTGGGAAAATGGATAGGTCAACGTTATAATGACCGAATTACGGCGGGTCAGTCGCTTGGTCAGAAAAATACGGTTCTTGCCATTTGGATGGCAAATGTATATCTTAATCCGACGATTGCGATTGCTCCGGGAGCGTATGTCGTTTGGCAAAACATTTTTAATAGTTATCAACTTTATCGTGTTCGTGTTGGTAAGTCAATTTAATAAAAAATTTTGGTTATGATTTCTGTCGGTATTCTTTCTTCTTCAACGATTCGTTTTGTGTTGAATGGTGAATTTTGTTTCAATGGTCAGCAATTTGTTGGGGAGCATTACGTTTCGTATTCCGATGGAAAAATACATTTTCTTGATCAAGAATTTTCCGAAATTATTTTTTCTCCTTCTGTTCCAAAATCCAATTTTTCGTTGAAAGATGTCGTGATTGGAGTTGGTTTTCATTGGGAACGCAAGGAGACTCAAACATTTGTAGGAAGCCTTCGGTTCATTGTGGAAAATAACACTTTGACAGCAATAAACGATCTTCCGATAGAAGATTATTTGATTTCAGTCATTTCTTCGGAAATGTCAGCCACTTCCTCTCTGGAATTGCTCAAAGCTCATGCGGTAACATCTCGTTCTTGGTTGTATGCTCAATTGATTGCTCGGCGACGTTGTCTTAACAATCAACAATTTCATGCGTTTGATACCGAAACGGAGCATATAAAATGGTACGACAAAGATGATCATATAAATTTTGATGTTTGTGCCGACGATCATTGTCAGCGTTATCAAGGAATTACTCGAGCATCTACATTGGCTGTAAAAGAAGCCGTTCGCTCAACAGCTCATTTGGTTTTGTTTGATGAAAATGGAGAAGTTTGCGATGCTCGTTTTTCTAAATGTTGCGGAGGAATTACTGAATTGTTTGAAAATTGTTGGGAACCGCAATCGCATTCCTATTTGAAGAGTTTTTCTGATGACAAAAAACACGAATCCAAAAATCTTCCGATGACAGAAACGCAAGCAAGAAATTTTATTCTTTCCGAACAAGAAACGGATTTTTGCAATACAAAAGACGCTCGTATTCTTCGTGAAGTTTTAAATTCGTATGATCAAGAAACGCCTGATTTTTATCGTTGGACGATTCGTTATTCGCAATCGGAATTATCTTCTTTAATTCAAAATCGTTCGGGTATTGATTTTGGTAAAATCCTCGATTTAGTCCCTATTTTGCGAGGTCCTTCCGGACGAATTGTCAAATTAAAGATTGTTGGCGAAAAACGTTCGTTGATTATTGGAAAAGAATTGGAAATCCGAAAATGGTTGTCTTCGTCTCATTTGTATAGTTCGGCTTTTGTGGTAGAACGAGAAAATTCGGATTTTATTTTGAAAGGTGCAGGTTGGGGACACGGAGTCGGACTTTGTCAAATCGGAGCGGCTGTGATGGCTGATAAAGGGTATGATTATCAACAAATTTTAGCTCATTATTTTCCTCAAACAATTTTGAAGTTGGTAAAAGAAAAATAAATCATTGAATATTTTTTTTTGAAAAAAATAAATTGAATACTTTTTTGGTTTATTTTTTTTCTTTTTATAAATTATTTTTATTTTTGTAACTTGAATTGTTTATTATGCGACAATATGTGTTGTATAACATATTTTGTGTGCATTTTTGTTTGTTTTTTGAAAAATAATAAAAATCTATACTATGACAATCTTAAAATTGAAGATTAGAAAAAAATCTTTGTTTAATTTGTTTACAATTCTATTCTTCCTTTCTGTTTCTTGTGCGGTACAAGCACAATTTTCGTATGATATATCTATGGCAGATGTGTCAATCGGAGCACCATCTACGGATGCGGATTGGAACAAAACTTATAATGAAGGCAGTGCTTCGGCGGTAAAATTTACGCCAACAGGAGCTTCGGTTTCGGAACGAAATTCTTGTAATAACAAAGCGAATGGAAAGCAAAATGTTTTGACTTTTTCTTCATCAGATAGTCACTGGCTTGATATAGAGATACCGTCAGGAAGTAATTCCACGATTTTAGCGATAATGTTTAATGTGGTGGGAAATAGTTCCGGTTCTTGGACAGAGTATTTATGGTATTCTACATCGTCACCATTTGATGCAAACAAAGCATATCGTTTTGAATATACACTTCCGGGTTATGACAAAGCATGTGTGGATCAAAAGTTTCAGTTTCCAGACGATGTAAAATCGGTTAGAATGTATCGAAGAGTAAAGGCGAAAGATAATGGAGATGGAACGTATTCTTTGGCGTGTGGAGATTGTAAAACAAATACCGGATCAGGTCAAACTCATGGTATATTTTCGATGTATGTTTGGTTGAACAAAGGACCACAAATTTTGAATTTTTCAATCAAAGGAGCCGAAGGAGTTATCAATGATGGAGCGGGAACGATAGAAGTGACGTTGCCATACGCAGAATATCAAAAAGGAGTTACATCGTTGACTCCGGATTATGAATTAAGTTTGGGAGCAACTGTAGTAGGAACTATTCCAACAGATTACACAACACCACAAACAATCAATTTGAAAGATGGGGACGGAAATACCAAATCATATACTATTACGGTAAAATCGGCACCATGTGCGACAGAAAACGAAGTATTGTCGTATCAATATGATAAAGATGGTGAAATGACATCGGCAACAATTGCAGGAAATGACATTACACTTACGATGCCGTATTCGTATAGTCCGGGCAAAGCCAATGAAGGAAAATTATCTTCCATCACTACCAATTTTACTATTTCAAAATTAGCTACATCAAGCATAGAATCCGGAATAGCAGTTGATTACAAAACAACTAATACGTTGGTAGTTACGTCAGAATGTGGAGTGGCAAACACATACAATTTGAAATTGGATTATGATGCTGCGGCGATAGGAAACAATGTAGAAACATTCTCTTTGACCAATGCGGGAAGTGAGATTTTGCAAGTTGTAGATATAGACAATGCACAATCAAAAATCAAGATAAAAGTAGCACAATCGGCAACGTTTGACAATGCAAATGTGACGGTTTCAAAATTAGCAACGTATGCGTTGGATCTTCCAAACAATAAAATTACGGTAACTTCAGAAGCAGGTGTTGCACATGAATACGTTCTTGAAATTGAGCGAGATGGAGAAGCACCAAAAATGGAGATTAAGACACCGGTAAAAGATGCAACGGGCGTTTCTCTTGCGGGAATAATACGTTTGGAATTTAATGAGCCGGTGATTTTAGGAACGGGCAATTGTGCGATTTCCGATGGCGTAAACACGGTAACACCTGCAGTGAAAACAGCCATAGGACCAAATGGAATGACGATTGTAGAAATGACATTCTCAGGTTTGCAAGGATTGACTAAATACAATTTGACATTTGATGCCGGTTATTTTACCGATTTATTTGGTAATCCGGTAGCAGCCGTGACCGACCATTCATTCACAACTGCTGATGGAACACTTCATGAAGAAACATTGGCAGACGGATATGCTTCGTATATGGATGGAGACGCCTTTGAACAACCGGCATTTATTATAGGAAACTATGATGCGACGGTAGATTCAAAAGCATCAACATCAACACAATATGGAGCGTATGTTTTGAATGCCGGCGAATCGTTGATAGTGAATCTTGATGCCGGGATAGCCGGAGAAATAGGCGTACACTACTATTCATTGGCACAAAGTGCGTCGATAGATGTCAATGGAATATCGGGAACAATGAGTAATTATGAAAACAAAGGAGCGTACATTGTGTCGGCGATAGATCCTGCTCAAACGTCTATTACAGTAACCAACACCGGTTCAACAGAAATTTATGTTCCTTATATTTATATCAGTAAAGCGGGAGACGTGGCTAAAACAGAAAAAGACCAATGGTGTGGTACTAAATAATTGAATTTAACTATGAGAAAAACAATTTTTATTACCATAATTTCTTTGTTCTTCGTTGTGGATTTTGTGTCGGTAATGGCACAAACGACGCAAGGAAGTGAGTTTTATTTTTCATTTATGCGTGCGAGAAATGATCGTACGAAAAAAATGACGTTGATGATTGCGTCGAAAGAAGCTGGTTGGGCAAAATTTACAGATGCAGAAGGAGTTGAGACATGGAAAAGTTTTTCGGCAGGAACAACGTCTATTGAATTGGCAAAAATTACAGATAAGAAGAACTCTTTGGAGAATAATGCCGATGGTCATACGACTACGATTTTAGAGGGTGAGTTGATAAAATGTTATACGATACAAGCAAATGTTCCTCAAAAACAAGGTTATAAAGTAGAAACATTTGCGGAAGATAAAACAACAAAATTGAATGTTTCTTGTTACGCAGGATTGAGTGGCGATGAATCTGTTGACGTTGCAAATGTTTATCCCGTAGAAGCTTTGGGAAACGAATATTATGTAATTTCTCGTCCTGGTAATGAGAAGTTGCGTTCTGACAATACGGGAGGTTATTGGCCTTCGGAAGCTCTTGTGATGGCAACAGAAGACAATACAGAAATTGAGATTTATCCTACATGTTTGTTGGATGGGCAATCAGAAACAGCTGCAATCGATAATAAGATTTCCATTACATTGAATGCCGGCGAAACGTATTTGATACGAGCTTATGAAACAAACAAAGGCGATGTGTATAGAGGTCGCAATGACCTTTCGGGAACTCGTATTGTTACGAAACAAGAGGGCGATAATCGATGTAAAAAAATTGCTGTATTTGCCGGAGTGCAACATGGAAGTGGGCAAAATTCAGGAATGAATAATGGGGATTATGAGTATGATCAGTTGTTTCCAACGCATTTGTGGGGGAAAACGTTTATTGTAGCGAATAGTTCAACGTATAATTCTGATGTAGTTCGAATAGTTGCAAGTCAACCATGTACAGAAATTAAGGTAAATGGAGAGTATAAAGCAACGATTCATCAATCGGAAATGTATGAATATCAAGATGTAACCGGAGAGGGAGCTTATATAGAAGCTTCAAAACCGGTTATGGCAACTTGGTTTTTGACCGGAGAAGATGCAAAGACGGCATCGGGAGGACCTGCAATGATAGTTTTGGCTCCGATAGAGCAATATTTGAACGAAATTATTTTTGCACGGACGGAGAATGGAGATGTTTCGACACATAGTATATTGGTCGTTTCTCCAACAGACATTAAGGAATCAACATTATTAAATGGAAATCCGATTTCCGGTTGGAATCCAATTGTTGCAAATCCGAAATATTCTTCAGTAATAGTTGATATTCCGACATCGGATACGTATGAATTGACGAATAATGCAAATCCTTCAAAAGGAGGATTTAATGCCTATTTGTTTGCTTCAAATAGTGAGAATGCCGGATATGGATATTCGGTTGGATCTGCAGCTCGAGCATTTAAATCCGGTTTCGTTTTGACTTCGGGAAAAGAATATTCAAATGAAGAATTGAATGATGGAGTTTGTGTAGGAACGACAGTGAATCTTCGTCCAAATATTCCGACCGGAGCAACGGTAGGAAAAGTGGAGTGGGTAGTAAAAGAAAAAGAATCGGGAATTCTTGTTGCTTCAGGCACTTTTACGGATGAACCGTATGAATTAGATGTGACATTCACGAAGTCGAATATTGTTTATACTACAGACATGAGAATGTGGTTGTATTCTTCGGATTGTTTTGTGAGTGTTGATGATGTGATAGAGGTTAAAGCAGAGTATCGAGTAACGCAAGAAACGCATCTTTCAGATTTGGAACGTACAGTTTGTCAAGGAGATATAATTGAGGTTCCGGTAGAAGAATTGCAAGGGAAGAAAATTGTTTATTCTTGGTATGAAGTAGACGAAAATGGAACAAAAAAACTTCTTGATGGTTTGACTACGAATGAAATTTCGACAGCACAATTAAGTCATGGAACTGTTGGAAAATTGTATGAAATGCAAGCGTATGAAGATCTTGGAAATGGCGTTGTTTGTGATGTTTATGTAAAAGAAGTTACGATAAATATTCCTGTAGCCATAGAGACGGCTTTGACTATCGAAGGTTATGGAGAAGAACTACGACTTTGTAATAATGGCGAGATTAAAAACGTAAAGGTTCAACCAACGTTAACTAAAAAACCAGATGTAGAAGTTCCAGGTGCAAATATAAATGCAACATTAACTTCAAACGGAATAGCGATTGAAAATCCGTATATTTTTGATCCGGTTAAGGACGAAGATATTGTGTATAATGTGGTAGTTTCAGGAGATAATGGTATTTGTCAAAATGAAACGAAAGATGTTACCGTTCGAGCATTTCCTGATTTTTCAGCACGTTTGGTATCAGAAAGTCCGGACTTTATAACACCGAACAAGTTGCCGGCATCGGGAGGAAATGTAACCTTTACGGTAGAGACAAAAACACCTCCGACAGCATCAGATGGAGATTATGCGCGAGCAGATGATTCACAATATAATTTCACATGGATACCGGACAATGAAGGTGAATTTGATAGTAGTCAAGAAACTACATTTATAGAAGGGAAAGCAAATTATAAAGTGGTGGTTTCGGATAAAGAGGGCTTGTGTGTTCATGAGACGAATGAAATCTTTATTGACAAAGGCGAAATTCAATTGCCAACGATTATCGTACCAGGCGACGGAACGGGCTTTGGTGATAAATATAAAGATCCTGTGACGGGCGAATTAAAAGATATGACATCAGATGCATTTCCAAATGGATATACAACCCGAGTATTTGATCGTTATGGACGACAAGTATGCAATGAGAAGAATGGAGGCTGGAGTGCAGAATCAATCAATCGTTCAGATGCGGGAGTTTATTTCTATATTATAGAATATGAAATGAATGGCGAAAAGCAACAAATACGAGGTACA